>DATMKB010000131.1:0-19761 GCA_035553635.1 Mycobacteriales bacterium | reverse complement strand
CGGGCTCACCGGGCTCGAGCTCGCCCGCGTGCTGGGCCGCTTCGCGTCGCCGCCGGCCGTCGTCTTCGTGACCGCCTACGACGACGCCGCCGTCGACGCGTTCTCGCTGCGCGCCGTCGACTACCTGCTCAAGCCGGTGCGGGCGGCGCGGCTGGCCGAGGCCGTCGGCCGCGTCGTCGAGGCCCGGAGCACGCCGCCCGCACCACCGGCGGCGTCGGCACCGCCCGCGCCGGCGCCGGAGGGGCCGGAGACGATCGCCGTCGAGCTCGGCGGCGTCACGCGCTTCCTGCAGGTGCAGGACGTGCGGTACGTCGAGGCGCAGGGCGACTACGCGCGGCTGCACACGGCGTCGGGCAGCCACCTGGTGCGCGTGCCGCTCGCGACGCTCGAGGAGCGCTGGGCGCCCGCCGGGTTCGTGCGCGTGCACCGCTCGTACCTCGTGGCCACCGCGCACATCAGCGAGCTGCGCGTCGAGCCCGGCGGCGGGCACGCCGTGCGGCTGGGCACCGGCCCCACGGCGGTGACGCTGCCGGTCAGCCGGCGGCTCGGTCGCGACCTCAAGGACCGCCTCGTGCGGCGCGCGCGCCGGGACGCCGAGCGGTGACCGAGCCGCCGCGCCGCGTCGCGGTCACGAGCCCGCGGACGTCGGCCGTCCGCCGCCCGCCCGGCCGCTCGGCGGTGCGCGCGCTGCAGGAGCAGGACCGCGTCGGCGAGCTGCTCGTGCGGTCGCTCGTGCGCGCGCAGCTGCTGCTGGCGCTGAAGATGCTCGCGGTGCTCGTCGTGCTGCTCGGCGGCCTCCCGCTGCTGTTCGCCGTGCTGCCCGCCACCCGCGACGCCGTGGTGCTCGGCGTGCGGTTGCCCTGGCTCCTGCTCGGCGGGCTGGTGTACCCGGCCTTCGTCGTCGGCGGCGCGGTGTACCTGCGGCTGGCCGAGCGCAACGAGCGCGACTTCGCCGAGCTCGTCGAGCGGTCGTGACGGCGTGACCTGGCTGCCGGTGGCCGCCGTCGCGCTCGTGGTGTCCGCCACCGTGGGCATCGGCGTCTACGGCCTGCGGCTGGCGCGCACCACGAGCGACTTCCTCGTCGCCTCGCGCACCGTCTCGCCGCTGTGGAACGCCTCCGCCATCGGCGGCGAGTACCTGTCGGCGGCGTCGTTCCTCGGCATCGCCGGCCTCGTGCTCGCCTACGGCGCCGACGCGCTCTGGTACCCGGTGGGCTTCGTCGCCGGCTACTTCGTGCTGCTGCTGCTGGTGGCGGCGCCGCTGCGCCGGTCCGGCGCCTACACGGTGCCCGACTTCGCGGAGGTGCGGCTCGGCTCGCGCCCGCTGCGCCGGCTGTGCGCGGGCGTCGTCGTCGCCATCGGGCTGCTCTACCTCGTGCCGCAGCTGCACGGCGCGGGCCTCGCGCTGCGGGCCACCACCGGCTCGCCGGTCGAGCTCGGCGCCGTGCTCGTCACCGTCGTGGTGGTGGTCAACGTCGCGGGCGGCGGGATGCGCAGCGCGACCTTCGTGCAGGCGTTCCAGTACTGGCTCAAGCTCACCGCGCTGGCGGTGCCGGCGGTGTTCCTGCTGCTGGCGTGGCAGGGCGACGGCCGCCCGGCGCTCGCACCGCCGACGCCGCCCGCCTTCTCCGCCGCCACCACCGTCGACGTCGACGCCGACGTCCGGGTGGTGCTCCCGGAGCCCGTCGACGCCGTCGTCGACGGCGAGCGCCGGCGGCTCGAGGGCACGGTCGAGCTGCGGCGCGGCAGCGAGGTGGTCTTCCCGGCGGGCGCCGCGGTGCCGCACGTCGAGCGGCTCACTGCGGCGAGCGGCCTGGAGTGGGCGCGGCCGCTGAGCGGCGCGGGCGGCACCGACCACCCGCTCTACGCGACGTACGCGCTCGTGCTCGCGACGTTCCTCGGCACGATGGGGCTGCCGCACGTGCTCGTGCGCTTCTACACCAACCCCGACGGCGGTGCCGCCCGGCGCACCACCCTCTACGTGCTCGTGCTGCTCGGCGCGTTCTACCTGCTGCCCGCCCTGTACGGGGCGCTCGGCCGCCTGTACGCGCCCGAGCTGCTCGTCACCGGCGCCACCGACGCCGTCGTCCTGCAGCTGCCCGTGGCGGCCCTCGGCGGCACGCTCGGCGCGCTGTTGCAGGCGCTGCTCGTCGCAGGGGCGTTCGCGGCCTTCCTGTCGACGTCGTCGGGGCTGCTGGTCACCACCGCCGGCGTGCTCTCGCAGGACGTCGTCGGCCGGCTCCGCGGCTCGGTGCGCGGCTTCCAGGTGGCGACGGCGGGCACCGGCCTGCTCGCGCTCGCGCTGGCGCTGCCGGCGGCCCGGCTGCCGCTCACCCAGGTGGTGGGGCTCGCCTTCGCGGTCGCCGCCTCGACCCTGTGCCCGCTGCTGGTGCTCGGCATCTGGTGGCGAGGGCTCACGCCGCCGGGCGCCGCCGCGGGGCTGCTCGCCGGCGGCGGGCTGTCGGCCGCCGCGGTCGCCGGCACGCTGACCGGCGCCGTCGACGGCGGGTGGCCGGGAGCCCTGCTCGCCCAGCCGGCGGCCTGGACGGTGCCCACCGCGTTCGGCGTCATGGCGGTCGTCTCCCGGCTCACCCGCGACCGGGTGCCGGCCGACGTCGGCCGCACGATGCTCGCCCTGCACGCGCCCGAGGGGCTCGGGCTGGCCGACCGCTCGTCGCGCGGATCGACCGCTCGTCGCACCTGACCCGTCCCCCGGCGCAGCGGGTCTGCCGGGACGGCGCCGCGTGGCCCAGCGTGACCCGGGTCACAGCCGTCCGGCCGTGGCGCCTGCGCGGGAGGAGCCCGCGCCGTGACCCGAGGAGCCCGCGTGACCGCCGTGGAGAACGAGAGGGGGGTCGCGACGTACACGCCGATGGAGGCGAAGTACGTCGCGATGCAGTCCGACCCGCAGTTCCAGGAGCTGCGCCGGCGCTACCGGGGGTGGGTGCTCCCGGTCGCGGCCGCGTCGCTGGTCTGGTACTTCGCCTACGTCGCCCTCGCCGCCTACGCGCCCGGCTTCATGGCCCGGTCCGTCGTCGGGAACATCAACGTCGGGCTCGTCCTGGGGCTGCTCCAGTTCGCCTCGACCTTCGCCGTCACCGCCCTCTACGTGCGGCACGCCGACAACGCCCTCGACCCGGTGTCGACCGCGCTCCGCGAGCGCTTCGAGGCGGAGGACGCCCGATGAGCACTCTGGCCCAGGAGGCGGCCGCCGTCGGCAGCCCCGCCCTCAACATCGCGATCTTCGGCGCGTTCGTCGTCGTCACCATGGCGCTCGTGCTGCGCGCGAGCCGCACGAACAAGAGCGCCGCGGACATGTACACCGCCGGCGCGTCCTTCTCCGGCCGGCAGAACGGCGTCGCCATCTCCGGCGACTACCTGTCGGCGGCGTCGTTCCTGGGCATCGCGGGCGCCATCGCCCTCACCGGCTACGACGGCTTCCTCTACTCGATCGGCTTCCTCGTCGCGTGGCTCGTGGCGCTGCTGCTCGTCGCCGAGCTGCTGCGCAACACCGGCCGCTTCACCATGGCCGACGTGCTCGCGTTCCGGATGCGCGAGCGGCCGGTGCGCACCGCCGCGGCGACGTCGACGCTCGTCGTCAGCTTCTTCTACCTGCTCGCGCAGATGGCCGGCGCGGGCGGCCTGGTCGCCCTGCTGCTCAACATCAACGGCCGCGGCGGGCAGAGCCTCATCATCGCCGTCGTCGGCATCCTCATGATCGCCTACGTCCTCATCGGCGGCATGAAGGGCACCACCTACGTCCAGATCATCAAGGCGGTGCTGCTCATCTCGGGCGCGGCGCTCATGAGCGTCTGGGTGCTCGGCAAGTACGGCTTCAACCTGTCGTCCCTGCTCGGCGACGGCGCGGCGGCCGGCGCCGCCCTCGAGCCCGGCAAGAAGTACGGGATCAGCGAGCTGAGCAAGCTGGACTTCGTCTCGCTGGCCCTGGCCCTCGTGCTGGGCACGGCCGGCCTGCCGCACATCCTGATGCGCTTCTACACGGTGCCGACCGCCCGCGAGGCCCGCCGCTCGGTGGTCTGGGCGATCTGGCTCATCGGCGGCTTCTACCTGTTCACGCTGACCCTCGGCTACGGCGCCGCGGCGATCGTCGGCGCCGACCGCATCAGCGCGGCACCGGGCGGGGCGAACTCGGCCGCGCCGCTGCTCGCCTTCGAGCTCGGCGGGACGGTCCTGCTCGGCGTCATCTCCGCGGTGGCCTTCGCGACGATCCTCGCGGTCGTCGCCGGGCTGACCATCACGGCGTCGGCGTCGTTCGCCCACGACATCTACGCCCAGGTCATCAAGCGCGGGGCACCGGCGCCCGGCGCCGAGGTGCGGGTGGCGCGCATCGCCGCCATCGTCGTCGGCGCCGTCGCCATCGCCGGCGGCATCGCGGCCAACGGGCAGAACGTCGCGTTCCTCGTGGCGCTGGCCTTCGCCGTCGCCGCGTCGGCCAACCTCCCGACGATCCTGTACTCGCTGTTCTGGAAGCGCTTCAACACCCGCGGCTGCCTGTGGAGCATCTACGGCGGCCTGGCGATCACGATCACGCTCATCGTGTTCTCGCCGGCGGTGTCGGGCGCCCCGACCGCGATGTTCCCGGACGCCGACTTCTCCTGGTTCCCGCTCGCGAACCCGGGCCTGGTGTCCATCCCCGCGTCGTTCCTGCTCGGCTGGCTGGGCGCCGTGACGAGCAAGGAGTACAACGCCGCGAAGTACGCGGAGATGGAGGTGCGCTCGCTCACCGGCGCCGGCGCCTCCCGCGAGGTGGCGCAGCACTAGCAGCACCCGCTCCGCAGCGCCGCCCGTCGCACCGCGACGGGCGGCGCTGCCGCGTCAGGGCAGGGCCTCCACGAGCCGCCGCACCGCCTCCAGGTGCGGCGGCTCGTCGGTGCGCGCGGCCCAGTACGCCGCGAGCAGCAGGTACGAGGCGGCGGCGTCGACGGCGGGGTCGGGGGCGCCGACCTGCGCCCGGGCCTGCCACAGGGCGCCCGCCACCGCACGGTCGACGACGCCGGGCTCGCCGGTGCCCTCGCGCTCGAGCAGGCCGAGGCCCGCCCCGCGGCGGGCGGCCACGAGCAGCAGCTTCTCCACGTGCGGGAGGTCCTCGCGGGCGGCCTCGACCCGCAGGTGCGGCAGCAGCGCCTCGAGCACCCGCTCGGCGACGCCGAGGGCGTCCGGCTCGGCCGCCCGCCGCTCGCCGGTGACGCCGGTGGTCTGCACGTCGAAGCCCGCGCGGGCCGGCACGTCGGGCCAGCCGGTGCCGTCGGGGCGCGGGAGGACGAGCGGCACGGGGGCCGCGGGGCGGCGGCGGAAGAGCGGCACGCGCGCAGTCTGCCGCCCGACCGCTCGACCGGTCGTCGCGCCGGACCGACCGCTCGTCGCCCCCGCCCTTGTGAGCCGGGTCACGGTGCGGCAGCGTGCAGGCAGACCCCGAGACCACGGAGGACCCGCGTGACCGTCACCGACCGGACCGACGACCGCACCGCCGTCGAGGCCCTGGCGACCGAGAGCCGCCGCTTCCCGCCCCCGGGCGAGCTCGCCGCCGCCGCCAACGTCACCGCCGAGGCCTACGAGCGCGCCGCCGCCGACCGCCTCGGCTTCTGGGAGGACGCCGCCCGCCGGCTCGAGTGGGCCACCCCCTGGGATGAGGTGCTCGACTGGCAGCCGCCCTTCGCCAAGTGGTTCGTCGGCGGCACGCTCAACGTCGCCGTCAACTGCGTCGACCGGCACGTGGCCGCCGGCCACGGCGACCGCGTCGCGATCCACTGGGTGGGCGAGCCCGAGGGCGACACCCGCGACCTCACCTACGCCGACCTGCAGCGCGAGGTCAGCCAGGCGGCCAACGCGCTCACCGAGCTGGGCGTCGGCGCCGGCGACCGCGTCTGCATCTACCTGCCGATGGTGCCCGAGGCGGTCGTCGCGATGCTCGCCTGCGCGCGGGTCGGCGCGGCGCACTCCGTCGTGTTCGGCGGCTTCAGCGCGCAGGCGCTCGTCGACCGCATCACCGACGCCGACGCCAAGCTCGTCATCACCGCCGACGGCGGCTACCGGCGCGGCGCCGCGTCGGCCCTCAAGCCCGCCGTCGACGAGGCGGTGGCCAAGTGCCCGAGCGTCGAGAAGGTCGTGGTCGTGCGGCGCACCGGCCAGGAGGTGCTCTGGGAGACCGAGCGCGACGTCTGGTGGCACGACGTCGTCGGCCGGCAGAGCGAGGTGCACGAGGCGCAGGCCTTCGACGCCGAGAACCCGCTGTTCCTGCTCTACACCTCGGGCACCACCGGCAAGCCCAAGGGCATCCTGCACACCTCCGGCGGCTACCTCACCCAGGCCGCGTACACGCACTGGGCCGTCTTCGACCTCAAGCCCGAGACCGACGTCTACTGGTGCACCGCCGACATCGGGTGGGTCACCGGCCACAGCTACCTCGTCTACGGGCCGCTCGCCAACGGCGCGACGCAGGTCGTCTACGAGGGCACGCCCGACGCCGGCGGCCGCGACCGCTGGTGGTCGATCGTCGAGCAGTACGGCGTCACCATCCTCTACACCGCGCCCACCGCGATCCGCACGTTCATGAAGTGGGGCGAGGAGCTGCCCGGGCAGCACGACCTGTCGTCGCTGCGGGTGCTCGGGTCGGTCGGCGAGCCGATCAACCCGGAGGCGTGGATGTGGTACCGCCGGGTCATCGGCGGCGACCGCTGCCCGATCGTCGACACCTGGTGGCAGACCGAGACCGGCGCGATGATGATCGCCCCGCTGCCGGGCGTCACCGAGTGCAAGCCGGGCTCGGCCATGGGCCCGCTGCCGGGCATCAGCGCGGACGTCGTCGACGGCGAGGGCGAGAGCGTCGGCGAGGTCGGTGGCGGGTTCCTCGTGCTCGACCAGCCGTGGCCGTCGATGCTGCGCGGCATCTGGGGCGACGAGCAGCGCTACCGCGACACCTACTGGTCGCGCTTCGAGCGCGACGGCGAGCCGCTCTACTTCGCCGGCGACGGCGCCAAGTGGGACGACGACCACGTGCTCTGGCTGCTCGGCCGCGTCGACGACGTCATGAACGTCAGCGGCCACCGCATCTCCACCACCGAGGTCGAGTCGGCGCTCGTGTCGCACCCGTCGGTGGCCGAGGCGGCCGTCGTGGGCGCCCAGGACCCGACCACCGGCCAGGCGATCGTCGCCTTCGTGACCGTCAAGGGGTCCGTCGCCGACGAGGAGAGCAGCGGCGAGGCGTTCCTCACCGAGCTGCGGCAGCACGTGGCCAAGGAGATCGGCCCGATCGCCAAGCCGCGCACCATCCTCATCACGCCGGAGCTGCCCAAGACGCGCAGCGGCAAGATCATGCGCAGGCTCCTGCGCGACGTCGCGGAGGACCGGGAGCTCGGCGACGTCACGACGCTCGCCGACCCGACCGTCGTCAACGCGATCGGGTCGAGCATGTCCGCCGGGAAGGGCGAGGACTAGCGCCCGGGCCTGCAGTCCGCCGTCGGGCCTGCCAAGGCCCGACGGCGGAGCGGCCAGGACCCGTCGCTCCGGGAGGAGCACGACATGGCGGGCTGCGGCGACTGCGTCTGCGAGAGGCCGGCGCGCGGGGGCGGCGGCCGCGTCGTGCTGGCGACGAGCGTCGACCACACCGCCACGGCGCTGCGGAGCCTGGCCAGGCGCGACGGCGGCTCCCTGCGCGTGCTCGCGCCCGGGCTGCTCGAGCTGGTCGACGGCGACGCCGCGGCCTTCCTGGCCCGGGCCCGCGCCGAGCTGTCCTCGGTCGAGGCCGACGAGGTGCGCGTCGCCGACCTGCGCGGCGACCTCGGCGACCCGTCCGTGCTCGCCGCCGCCCTCACCGCGCCGACGCTCTCGGCCGCCGGTGCCCGGGTGGAGCACGCCGACCTGCTGCCGCTGTTCGACGACGAGGCGGCCCGCTTCCGCTCGGTGTACCAGCCGATCGTCGACCTCGCCGGGGAGCGCCGCGTGGTGGGGCACGAGGCGCTGCTGCGCGCCACCCGCCCCGACGGCACGCCCGTGCTGCCGGCGCAGCTCTTCCCCGCCGCGGCCGCCGCCGGGTGGTCGCACGTGCTCGACCGCATCGGCCGCACGACCGCGCTGCGGCACGCCGGCCCCTGGCTGGCTCCGGACGAGCTGCTCTTCATCAACTTCGTGCCGACGTCGATCTACCGGCCGTCGGTGTGCCTGCGCACCACGGAGCGGGCGGCGCAGGAGGCGGGCCTGCGGCTCGACCAGCTCGTCTTCGAGGTCACCGAGGGCGAGCGGGTGCACGACGTCGACCACCTGCGCGAGGTGTTCGACCACTACCGCGCCCGCGGCTGCAAGGTCGCGCTGGACGACCTCGGCGCCGGCTGGTCGTCGCTGACGATGCTCGTGCAGCTGCGGCCCGACGTCGTCAAGCTCGACAAGGAGATCGTGCAGGCGCTGCCCGACGACGTCAGCTCGTCGGTGGTGGCGGCCGTCGTCGACATCGTGCACGGCTACGGCGGCACCGTGCTCGCCGAGTGCGTCGAGACCGAGGAGCAGGCGCAGGCGGCGCGCGCCCTCGGCGTCGACCTCGCGCAGGGGTGGCTGTTCGGCCGCCCCCAGGAGCGCTCCGCACCGGCGCCGGGCCGGGCGGTGCCCGCCGGCGACCCCGACCTGCCCGACGCCGCGGTGCGGGTGGCCGCCCGGCGCCCGTCGCCGCCGGCGCTCGACCGGTTGCTCAGCCGCGCCGTCGAGGCCAGCCGCAGCGGGGTCGTCGTCGTCGACATGACGGCGCCCGGGCAGCCGATGGTCTTCGTCAACGACGCCTTCGCCGCGCAGACCGGCTACGCCCGGGACGAGCTGCTGGGCCGCAACCCGCGGGTGCTGCAGGGGCCGGCCACCGACCGCAGCACCGTGGCCGGCGTCCGCGCCGCCGTGGCGGAGGGCCGCGAGCACCGGTGCGTCCTGCTCAACGTCCGCAAGGACCGGTCGCCGTGGTGGAACGAGCTCGACCTGTCCCCCGTGCACGACGGCGACGGCCGGCTGACCCACTACCTGGGCTTCCAGGTCGACGTCACGGCCCGGGTGGAGGCCGAGCAGCGCCTGCAGCGCCTGGCGGCCTCCGACCCGCTCACCGGCCTGCCCAACCGCACGTCGCTCGTCGAGGGGCTCGAGGCGGCCCTGGCCGGCACCGGCGGCCGCGCGACCGCCGTCGTGTTCCTCGACCTCGACGGCTTCAAGGCCGTCACGGACGCCGGCGGGCACGCCGCCGGCGACACGGTGCTCGCCGAGGTGGCGGTGCGCCTGCGGGCCGCCCTGCGGGCGGACGACCTGCTGGCCCGGCACGGCGGCGACGAGTTCGTCGCGGTGCTCGCCGGCCTCGACCCGCTCGACGCCGAGCGCGTCGCCACCCGCGCCGCCGCGGACGCCGTCGCGGCGCTGGTGCGGCCGTACCCGGGGGCGCCGTGGGCGCGGGTCAGCGCCTGCGCCGGCATCGCCCTCGCACCGGCGCACGGCACCACCGCGGCCGCCCTGCTCCACGCCGCCGACACCGCCATGTACGAGGCCAAGGCGGCCGGCCCGGGGGCCGTGCGGGTCAGCGGCGGCAGCGTGTGGGCCCCCGCACCGCAGCAGGTGCCGCAGCAGGTGCCGCAGCAGCCCTGACGAGCCCGGACGCACCGGTGCCCGGGACCGCGTCGCGGTCCCGGGCACCGGGTCGGCACGGGGTCAGCGGGTCGGGAGCTCCGCCGAGCCGTCCTCGACGAACAGGTCGAGCAGGCGCGACAGGAACGTGGCCATCTGGCCGCGCAGCGTCGGGTCGAACGGCTCGTAGCGCCCGTCCTCCCGCCCGCCGGTGAGCCCGACGGCGGCCGCCCGGTCGATGTCCTCCCGCTGCGTCACGCCGACCGTGTCGAGGAAGTACGGCCCGCCCCGCGGGAGGTCGACGCCCGCGACGTACCGGTAGGCACGGACGAGGAAGCTCGCCATCTGCGCGCGGGTCACCGGCTGGTCCGGCCCGTAGGTCCGGTCCTCGCGGCCCAGCACGATGCCCACCGCCGCGAGCTGGTTGACCGCCAGCTCGTGCGTCGTGCCGTCGTCGTCGCTGAAGGCGTCCCCGGGCTGCGACGGCAGGGTGCCGCCGCCGGCGACCACCGTGCGGGCGACGAAGCTGGCCATCTGCCCGCGGGTGACCGTGCCGAGCGGCCGGTAGGTGCCGTCGTCGAAGCCGCGGGCGACCTGCCACCAGTCGACGCAGCGGATCGTCCGCTGGTGCACGTCGCCGGCCGGCACGTCCGGGAAGCGCAGCGCCGGCACCCGTCCGGGCGGGCAGGAGTCGTCGACGTCGCGCGGGGCCGCGGTGTCCTGCGGCGTGCGGGCCGGCGTGCCCGGGTCGGGCTGCGGGTCGGGGTCGCGCGGCGCGGTGTACGGCGCCCCGAGGTCCGCGGTGGTGGCCGGCGTGCCCGCCGCCCAGAGCAGGGCGTCGGCGAGCTCGTCGAACAGCCCGCGGGTGTGCCAGCGGTACAGCGGCTCGGAGCCGAACGACACCAGCCGGCCGGACCCCTCGACCGTCGCCGCGAGCGTGAGCACCTTGCCGCCGGCGGCCTCCTGCGCCGCCTGCGTGGTGGTGCTCGACCCGGGGCGCCAGTGGCCCGACAGCAGCGGGTCGGCGGCGAGCACCTGCAGCGGCGTCGCCGCGCCGACCTCCGGGAACCAGGCGATCGGGTAGCCGAAGGAGCTGGCCGGACCGGTGCGCCCGGGCAGCACGGCGTTGTCGGTGCCGGTCAGCGACAGGACGCCGTTGGCGTCGGTGCGGCTGGCCGCGACCGTGAGCCCCGGCACCAGCCCGCTCGGGCCGACGAGGTTGAGCGCGCTGGCGCGGCCGTAGGTCACCAGCCCCTTGCCGGACGCGAGGAACTCCCGCAGCCGGCGCTGGCCCTCGGTGCCCAGGTTCGACCAGGTGAGCTGGCCCTCGGCCGTGACGAGCACGTCGAACAGCGACAGGTCGACCGTCCCGCCGCTGATCTGCGCCGGCGTCACCGGCGTGACCTCGTAGCCGAGGACGTCGTCGAGCAGGCGGTAGGAGGAGGTGCCGAGGATCGACGACCCGACCGTCCCGAGCGCCGAGGCGACCTTGAGCCGGCGCAGCGCGGCCCGCTGCGCGGGCAGCTCGGTCACCCGGCGCACCGGCACGTCGAGCTCGGCGGCCAGGGCGACGAGCTGCGGCCGCGCCGAGGCCGGCACGAGCACCGTGCCGTCGGGCGTGCGCTGCAGCGCGGTGCCGGCGTCGAGCAGGCGGTTGACCGCGGTGATCTCCTCCGGCGTGGTCAGGCGCAGGCTGTAGCCGAGGGCGTCGCCCTCCTCCACGCCGCCGACCGGCGCCACGGCGGTGACGGGCTTGCTCGCGCCGAGGAACGAGCCGTCCTGCGTCGACGCCACGGTGGCGCCCCAGAGGCGGGCCAGGCTCCAGCCGGAGATGTCGTACATCGCGTCGACGCGGCTGCTGATGTCCGTGCCGTCGTGGAGCATCGTGTGGGCGACGGCGCGCTTGGCCTGGTGCATGTCGACGGCCCAGGAGCCGGCGGCGTACGTGGTGCCGTCCACCGTCACCGGGCTCTCGAGGACGCGGACCTTGGCGTCGTTGGCCACCAGGTGCCGCACGAGCCGGGCGGCGGCGGCGTCGCTGGCCTGGCCGGCGCCGCGGGCGATGAGGTACGCCCGGGGGAACTCGGTCGGGTAGCGGTCGTCGGCGCCCCAGCCGGGGACGAAGCCGTCCGGCGTCCGCTCGGGCAGGTAGGCGCTCGGGGCGCCGCTCGCGGCGCGCAGGAACGTCTCGACCTGGTCGGCGAGCAGGCGGTCGCGGTTCTGCGCGCCGAAGACGACCTTGGTGTCCATCGTGGCGCGGCCGTACTCGATGTTGCTCGCGACGCGGGTGGCCCGGTCGGGCACGACGGCGCCGCGCGGGTTGAACGGGAACTCGATCGTCGCGCCGACGCTGCCGTGGAGCATCGCGTACATCGGCGTGAAGATCGGCGGCCAGTCGTCCCAGCCCTCCGCGAGGTCGCGGAACGGGATGGTGGTCGTCGTGCGCGCCGGCGGGACGCTCGGGACGAGCATCTGCGGGATGCGGCCGGCGTCGCGGCGACGGGCGATGTCGGCCTCCGCCGCCACGGCGAGCGGCAGCGCGTTGCGGATGTAGAGGTCGTACTCGTAGGACTCGCCGTGCGGGGGCGTGCCGGGCTCGATGAGGCCGTAGCCGGTGTAGAAGCTGCCCGGCGCGACGTAGCCGTGGTGGTCCTGGAAGAGCAGCGGCTGGGTCTTGAGGATGACGTCGCGCATGGCGACGGTCTCGGGCTGGCTCTGCGTGATGTGGTCGCGGTTCATGTCGATGAACCGGTCGTTCTGCCGGCGCCCGAGGACGCGGCCGTCCGGGTTCGCCGTCACGAGGAACACCAGGCGGAACCGGGAGAGGACGTCGCCGACGGTGGGCAGCGCCGCGCGCTGCTCGGCGGACATGCCGTCGGTGGCCTGCACGACGGGCGCGCTCGCCGGGGCGGTGGCGAGGTACTCGATCATCGACAGGCTGTAGTCGGTGCCCTCCCACTCGTTGCCGTGGATGTTCGCGTTCGCGAGCAGGGTGGGCTTGTAGCCGGCGTAGCCGCCGGTCTCGAGCAGCTGCTTGGCCCGCGCGGGGTCGTCGACCATCAGGCGCGTCAGCTCGTCGTTGCGCTGCGCCTGCTCGGCCGTCTCGGGCGCGGTGACCGTGGCGAGCGGCAGCTCGCGGCCCTGCACCGAGCGGCCGGCGACGGCCAGCGAGACGCGCGTGCTGCGGTCGGCGGCGCACAGCCGGGGCGCGATGTCGTGGTACGGCGTGACGCCGATGACCAGCGACTGGTCGTTCTCGTCGACCGGGTAGAAGCTCAGCGGGCAGGCGCCGGCGGACGCGGCGCGCGCCTCGGCCTGGGAGTCGCTCAGCGGGGTGGCGAACAGCTCGGCCGGCGGGGCGGACGGGTCGCGCATCGTGCCGGCGTCGAGGACGTCCGGGCCGCGGTCGCTGCCGACGTCGGCGGCGTCGACGGCGGCACCGGCGGCGGCGGCGGGCTGCGGCGCGCGCTCGGGCGCCGCGGAGGCGCCGACCGACAGGACGGGGACGAGGGCGGGAGCGAGCGCGGCGGCGAGCAGCCGGGCGGTGGAACGGCGCAAGAGGGCCTCCAGGTACGGGTCCGCGGACCGTACGGCCGCGACCGCCCCGCGCGCGGGGCCGTGACCCGATCGTGACCCCGCGGGAGGAACCGGGCTCTCAGCCCTGCGGCGGCGGCGCCTCGTCGAGCTCGTCGACGACCAGGCCCTCGAGGTCGCCCGTGCCGGCGCGGTACCCCGCGCGGCCGATCATGTGGCTCGCCACCGGGGCCGTGAGGAACTGGAACGCCGCGACGAGCACGAGCTTCGCGGCGTCGCCGGCGTCGTCGGCCAGCAGGACGCCGCCCACGACCACGAGCAGCAAGCCGAGGGTGGCCGGCTTGGTGGCGGCGTGCATCCGGCTGAACAGGTCGGGGAAGCGCAGCAGCCCGACGCCGGCCACCACCGCCAGCAGCACGCCGGACAGCAGCGCGGCGGAGGCCAGGACCTCGCGGAGCTCCACTACTCGCCCCCCCGCCGCTCGACGAAGCGGGCCACCGTCGTGGTGCCCACGAAGGCGAGCAGCGCCGCCGCGACGAGCACCCCGAGGAAGCTGCCGTCGCCGCTCGTGGCGGCCGCGACGGCGATGCCGAGGACGACGACGTACAGCAGCGTGTCGAGCGCGACGATGCGATCGGGCACCGTGGGCCCGAGCACGAGCCGGAGCAGGCAGGCCGCGGCGGCCAGCGCCAGCCCCGCGTAGCAGACGAGCGCGACGGTGGTCACCGGACCTCCAGCCGGTCGAGGACGTCCTGCGGGCCGACGGCGGCAGCGGCCTTGCGCACGAGCCGGAGCATGTCGCGGCGCGCCTTCTCCACGCCGTCCGGGCCGCCGACGTCGAGCGCGTGCACGTAGAGGCGGGACCGCTCCCGGTCGACCTCGAGGGTCAGCGTGCCCGGCGTGAGCGAGATGCTGTTGGCCACGAGGGCGAGCAGGCGGTCGGACGCGCCGGGGACGTCGAGCGCCAGCACGGCCTGGCTCAGCTCGCCGCGCGGCCGCAGCACCTGCCAGACCACCACCAGGCTGGCCCGCACCAGCTCGACGGAGAAGAACCCGACGAAGGCCAGCAGCGCCACCGGCCGCACCCGGCCCTGCGGCGGCACCTCCGGCAGCGGCAGCAGCACGAGAAGCAGCACGGCGACGGCCAGCCCGCCCAGCACGTTGGCGGCGGTGACCGAGCCCCACAGGCCCACCCAGACGGCGGTGAGCCAGCCGACCAGCCAGGGGTGCCGGCGCACGGAGGACGTCGTCACGGCGCCACCTCCTCGCCGAGCACGGCGGTCGTGTACACCGACGGGTCGACGACGTCGTCGGCGGCGCGCGCGGCGAGCCCGTAGAGCGGGCCGGCGACGACGGTGATCGCGAGCATCCCGGCCACGGCCGCCACGGCGGCGCCGGTCATCAGCCGCGGGGTGCGGGCGACGCCGACGTCGACGGCGTCCTCGGTGTCGGCGTCGGCCACCACGGCGGCGACCGGGCCCCAGAAGACCTGGGTCCACACCCGGCCGACGGCGTAGAGGGTGAGCAGCGAGGTGAGCGTGCCGGCGACGACGGCCGACACCGCGAGCACGCCGCCGTCGGCGAGCCCGGCCTGGAAGAGCCCGACCTTGGCGACGAAGCCCGACAGCGGCGGGATGCCGGCCAGCGACAGCGCCGGCACGAGGTACAGGACCGCGAGCAGCGGCGCCACGTGCTGCAGCCCGCCCGAGCGCGCCATGGACGACGTGCCCTCGCGCCGCTCCATGAGGCCCGCGACGAGGAACAGCGTCGTCTGCACGACGATGTGGTGCACCGTGTAGAGCACGGCGCCGGCCAGGCCCGCCGAGGAGAACAGCCCCAGGCCCAGCAGCATGTAGCCGATGTGGCTGACGATCGTGAACGACAGCACGCGCTTGACGTCGTCCTGCACCACCGCGCCGAGGATGCCCACCACCATCGTCAGCGCGCCGATCACGAGCAGCACGTCCGCGACCACCTCGATGCCCGGGAAGAGCAGCGTCTGGGTGCGGATGACGGCGTAGACGCCGACCTTGGTGAGCAGTCCGGCGAAGACGGCCGTGACCGGGGCGGGCGCCGTCGGGTAGCTGTCGGGCAGCCACATGAACAGCGGGAAGATCGCCGCCTTGATGCCGAAGACCACGAGCATCGTCAGTGCCAGCGCCGTCCGGACGCCGTCGGGCACGTCCTGCAGGCGCACGGCGGCGTCGGCCATGTTGACCGTGCCGGTGGCGGCGTAGACGAGCCCGATGACGGTGACGAGCAGCACCGACGCCAGCAGGCTCGTGACGACGTAGGTCATGCCCGCCCGCACCGCGGGGCGCGAGCCGCCGAGCGTCAGCAGGACGTACGAGGCGATGAGCATGACCTCGAAGGCGACGAACAGGTTGAACAGGTCGCCGGTCAGGAACGCCATGGCGATGCCGGCGGCCAGCACGAGGTAGCAGGGGTGGAACACCGCGAGCGGCCCGGTGCGGCGGCCGTCCGCGACGCCCTGCCCGACGGCGTAGACGAGCACCGCGAGCAGCACCGCCGCCGACACGACGAGCAGCAGCGCCGACAGCCGGTCGGCCACGAGCGAGATGCCGGCGGGCGCCGCCCAGGCGCCGAGCTGCACCACCTGCGTGCCGTCGCGGTCGACGGCCACGAGCAGCGCCACCGCGCCGGCGAGCAGGCCGGCGAGGACGCTGACCGACAGCAGCCGCTGCACCGTCGGCCGGCGCGCGAAGAGCATGGACAGGGCGGCGCCGAGCAGGGGCAGCACCACCGGGAGCGGGAGCAGCACGCGCATCACGGCGCCCCCCGCTCGACGTCGTCGTCGTAGTCGGCCATCCGGGCCTGGCGCGCGAGCGCCTCGGCCTCGCGGCGCTCCTCCTCCTGCGCGAACAGCCGCGCGACGCGGCGGTCCTCGACGTCGTCCTGCACCTCGTCCTCCTGGGTGAGCACCCAGGAGCGGTAGGCGAGGGCGAGCAGGAAGGCCGAGACGCCGAAGGTGATGACGATCGCGGTGAGCACCATCGCCTGCGGCAGCGGGTCGGCGGTGCCCTCGCCCACGGCGCCGGCCGTCTTGCCGATGAACGGCACGGCGCCCGCGGCGCCGCCGGCCTGCAGGAGCAGCAGGTTCGCCCCGTGCCCCAGCAGCGCCAGCCCGATGACGATGCGGGTGAGCGTGCGCTGCAGCAGCAGGTACGTGCCGACGGTGTAGAGGACGCCGATGAGCAGCGCCAGCACGAGGTTCCCGGTCACCGCTGCACCTCCTGCGCTCGCTCCACGAGCGGCCGGCACTCCCGCTCGTCCCTCGCGGGGCGCCGCCCGCACGCTCCGCTCACCTCTCTGCCTCCGCCCCGAGGGTGCGCAGCAGCCCGAGCACCAGCCCGACGACGACGAGGTAGACCCCGACGTCGAAGGCCAGCGCGCTGACGGCCTTGACGACGCCCAGCACCGGCACGTCGAGCTCGACGTAGTCGCTCTCGAGGAACTGCCCGCCGAGGAGCAGCGCGGCGACGCCCGTGACCGTCGCGAGCAGCAGGCCCCAGGCCAGCGGCAGCCGCGGGTCGACGGGCACGGCGGACCGCAGCTCGGCGCGCCCGCCGGCGACGTAGCGCAGGATGAACGCTGCGCCGCTCACGAGGCCGCCGATGAAGCCGCCGCCGGGCTGGTTGTGGCCGGCGAACAGCAGGTAGACGCCGAAGACGAGCACGGTGTGGAACGCCAGGCGCACCACCGTCTCGAGGACGACGGAGCGCCGGACCTCCTCGAGCTCCTCGGCGCGGGGCATCGGACGGTCGCTCACCGGACCACCTCCTCGGGGCCGGCGTCGCTCGCGAGCAGCTCGTCGCCCTTGGGCAGGCCGGCGCGCCGGCGGCCGGCGAGCACGAGCGACGCGATGCCCATCGCGGCGACGACGAGCACGGTGATCTCGCCGAGGGTGTCGAAGCCGCGGAAGTCGACGAGGATGACGTTGACGACGTTCTTGCCGCCGCCCTCCGGCAGCGACTGCTCCAGGTAGGCCTGCGACGCCGGCGGGCCGGTGCGGGCCTGGGTGCTGACGAGCACCGCCGCCGTGACGAAGGCGCCGACGCCGAGCGACACCCCGAGCCGCACGCCCTGCGACAGGCGCAGCCGCCGGCGGGAGAACGTCGAGGGCAGCCGGCGCAGCACGAAGACGAAGAGCACCAGCGTGAGCGTCTCGACGAGGAACTGCGTCAGGGCGAGGTCCGGACCGCCCTGCAGCACGAAGAGCACCGCGACGCCGTACCCGACGCCGCCGAGGTAGAGCACGGCGGTGAAGCGCCGCTGCGCCCGCGCCGTCGCGACGGCCGCGGCGGCCACCACCACGCCGACGACGAGCTGCAGCGGCGTGTCCCAGGCGCGCAGGTCGTCGGTGATGCGGGTGTCGAGGAGCAGCGCGGTGCCGGGCAGCGCGACCAGCGTGAGCAGGACGATGCCGAGGTAGAGCGGCAGCGAGCCGGTCTGCACCGCACCGGTGGCGCGGACGGCGAGCCGGTCGACGCCGCGCAGCGACCGGTCGTAGGCGCGGTCGGCGTCGACGCGGCCGAGCACGCGGTGGGCGCTGCGCTGCAGGGCCCGCACGCGCTCGCGGCCGAGGAACAGGAACGCCGCCGCGCCGAGGGTCATCGCCGACAGGAGCAGCGCCGCGTTGACGCCGTGCCACAGCGCCAGGTGGTAGGGCTCGGGCTCGTCGGCGTACGACGCGGCGTACGCCTGCACGAGCGGGTCGGCGACGAAGGGGACCAGGCCGAGCAGCACGGTCGTCATGGCGAGCAGGACGACCGGCGCGAGGAACCCCGCCGACGGCGCGTGGTGCAGCTCGGTGTCGCGGCAGCCGGGCTTGGTGGCGAAGGCGCCCCAGACGAAGCGCGCGCTGTAGGCGCCGGTGAGCACGGAGCCGAGGAACAGCCCGGCGAGCGTCAGCAGGTCCCAGCCGTCGCCGTGCAGGAAGGCCTCGTAGGCCGCCTCCTTGGCGATGAAGCCGAACAGCGGCGGCACGGCGGCCATCGACGCGGCGGCGGTGGTGGCCGACACGAACAGCACCGGCATCGTGCGCGACAGGCCGGACAGCACCCGGACGTCGCGGGTGCCCGTCTCGTGGTCGATGACGCCGACCGACAGGAACAGGCACGCCTTGAACAGGCCGTGCGCGAGCAGCACCGCCGCCCCCGCGAGCGCGGCCTCGCGGGTGCCCGCCCCGACCAGGACGAACAGGAAGCCGAGCTGGCTGACGGTGCCGAAGGCGAGCAGCCGCTTGAGGTCGGTCTGCCGCAGGGCGCGCCAGCCGCCGACGAGCATCGTCGCGAGCCCCACCGTGATGACCAGCGGCCGCCACACCGCCACCGCGGCGAAGGCGGGGGCGAAGCGGGCGACGAGGTAGACGCCGGCCTTCACCATCGCGGCGGCGTGCAGGTAGGCCGACACCGGCGTCGGGGCCGCCATCGCCGCGGGCAGCCACGGGTGGAACGGCACCTGGGCGCTCTTGGTGAAGGCGCCGACGAGCACGAGCACGAGCGCCACGGACGTCGCGGGGCCGCTCGGCGGGTCGGCGAGGATCTCCGACAGCCGGTACGTGCCCGCCTCGATGGCGAGGACGATGAGGCCGAGGAGCATGACGAGGCCGCCGAGCGTGGTGACGAGCAGCGCCTGCACGGCGGCGCGCCGGCTCTCCTCCTCCTCGTCGGAGTAGCCGATGAGCAGGAACGACGTGACGCTCGTGAGCTCCCAGAAGACGTAGAGCAGCAGGACGTCGTCGGCGAGGACGAGCCCGAGCATCGCGCCGGCGAAGCCGGTCAGGACGGCGGCGAAGCGGCCGACGCCCTTCTCCTCACGGCCGAAGTAGTGCGCGCAGTAGGCGAACACCAGCGTGCCGACGCCGGCCACCAGGGTCACGAGCAGCAGCGACAGGGCGTCGAGCCGCAGGTCGAGCGACATGTCGAGGCCGGGCACCCACGCCGTGCTCGAGGTGGCGGGCCGGCCGTCGACGACCGCGGCCGCCTGCGTCGCCGCCCAGACCGCGGTGGCGAGCGGCGCGAGCGCGACGACGTAGAACACGCGCGGGCCGAGCCGGCGGCCGAGGGGGGCCGCGACCAGCGCCAGGGCGAGGTGCAGCACGAGCAGCGCGAGCACGCGACCTCCGCTCCGGGACAGGGGACGGCCCCGTGGCGGGCGCGCCGACGGGACGCCGACCAGGCTTCCCGGCACACCGCGGTCGACTCTACCGAGCGGCCACCGGCTGCCCGGCACGGGTTCGCCGCGCGGGACCCCGGGTAGCAGCCCCGTCATGACCGCACCGACCGGCCGCGACACGGGCACCACGGACAAGAGCCTCGGCGAGCTCGTCGCCACCGCCACCCGCGACCTCTCGACGCTGCTGCGCTCGGAGGTGCAGCTCGCGAAGGTGGAGATCAAGCAGGAGGTCGCGCAGGCCGGCAAGGGCGCCGGGCTGCTCGGCGGCGCCGGCTTCCTCGGCCTGTTCGCGCTGATCTTCCTGTCGATCTCGGCGGCCTACGGCATCAGCTGGCTCGGCGTCCCGCTCGGCTGCGCGTTCTTCACCGTCGGCGCCCTCTACGGCCTGGCCGCCGCCGTGCTGGCCCTCACCGGCAAGAAGAAGCT
>DATMKB010000130.1:0-10841 GCA_035553635.1 Mycobacteriales bacterium | reverse complement strand
GCCCGACGCGCCGGAGGTCGCCCGCCGGCTGCTCGCCGACCACCGCGAGGCCGGCGCGACCGCCGCGAACGTCGTGGCGCGCGCCGCCGTCGAGCACGCGGTCGAGCGGGGCCTGCTCGCCCCTGGGGACTAGCCGGCCGCCTCGTCGGGGACCGCCGCCAGCGGCGGCCCGAGCAGGTGCGGCGCCGTCACCGGCTTGGCGACGTCGCTGACCTCCCGGGGCGCGCCGAGCGCCTCCTCGACCACGCCGAGCTCGGCCATCCGGCGGGACGCCGGCAGCACGGTGCGCTCCAGCGAGCCGACGGTGCGGTTGTAGTCGGCCACCGCCGTGCCGAGCGTGCGCCCGAGCTTGTCGACGTGCGCCCCGAGCGTGCTCAGCCGGGCGTGCAGCTGCGTGCCCGCCTCGTAGACGGCGCGCGCGTTCTCGGTGAGCGCCTGCTGCTGCCACGCGTGGGCCGCCGTGCGGAGCATCGACACGAGGGTGGTGGGGGTCGCCAGGTGCACCCGCCTGGACCAGGCGTGCTCGAGCAGCGCCGGATCGCGCTCGAGGGCGGGCGCGAGGAACGCCTCGCCCGGCACGAACAGCACGACGAACTCGGGACTGTCGGGAAGCTGCGACCAGTACGCCTTCTCCGCGAGCCGGTCGACGTGCGCGCGTAGGTGCCGCGCGTGCGCGGCCATCCGCTCCTCGCGGTGGCGCTCGTCGTCGGACTCGACGGCCTCGAGGTAGGCGGCCAGCGTCACCTTGGCGTCGACGACCACGCACCGCCCGCCGGCCAGGCGGACGACGAGGTCGGGCCGGGCGCCGTCGGCCGTGGTGACCTGCTCGTCGAAGTCGCAGCGCGCCGCCATCCCGGCGAGCTCCACGACGCGCCGCAGCTGCACCTCGCCCCAGCGGCCGCGGGCCTGCGGCCGCCGCAGCGCGTCGACGAGGGCGGAGGTCTCCCGGCCCAGCGCCTCCGAGGTGCGCAGGACGCCGCTGACCTGCTCGCGCAGCTCGGCCGAGGCGCGGGCGCGCTCGACCTCCAGCCCGCGCAGCTGGTCGTCGACCTTGGCGAGCTGCACGGCGAGCGGCTGCACCAGCGACGCGACGGCGTCGCGGGAGGCGTCGAGCTCGCGCGCGGCGTCCTCCCGCGTCGCGCCGAGCGCCTCGGCCGCGAGGCCACGGAAGGACGCGGCGAGCAGCTGCTCGTCGCGACGTGCCAGCAGGCGCCCGGCCAGCAGGCCGAGCGCCAGCCCGAGCAGGAGGGCCACGGCTGCCGTCGTCATGGCCCGGACGCTGCCACGGGGGTCCGACAAGACGGGGCAGGCCGGTAGCGTCGGAGTCCGTGAGCCTCACCATCGGCATCGTCGGGCTGCCCAACGTCGGCAAGAGCACGCTGTTCAACGCGCTCACCAAGAACGACGTGCTGGCCGCGAACTACCCGTTCGCCACCATCGAGCCGAACGTGGGCGTCGTCGGCGTGCCCGACCCGCGCATCGCGCGGCTCGCCGAGGTCTTCTCGAGCGAGAAGCAGATCCCCGCCACCGTGTCGTTCGTCGACATCGCCGGCATCGTGCGGGGCGCCAGCGAGGGCCAGGGGCTGGGCAACAAGTTCCTCGCCAACATCCGCGACAGCGACGCGATCTGCCAGGTGATCCGCGTCTTCTCCGACGGCGACGTGGTCCACGTCGACGGCCGGGTCTCGCCGAAGGACGACATCGAGACGATCAACACCGAGCTCGTCCTGGCCGACCTGCAGACCGTCGAGAAGGCCCTGCCGCGCCTGGAGAAGGAGGCGCGGATCAAGAAGGACGTCCAGCCCCAGCTCGACGCCGTCAAGAAGGCGCAGGAGGTGCTCGACAGCGGCCAGACCGTCTTCGCCGCCGGGCTCGACCGCGAGCCGCTGCGCGAGCTCCACCTGCTGACCACCAAGCCCTTCCTCTACGTCTTCAACCTCGACGAGGGCCAGCTCGAGGACGCCGCGCTCAAGGCCGAGCTGCAGGCGCTCGTGTCGCCGGCCGAGGCGGTGTTCCTCGACGCCAAGGTCGAGATGGAGCTCGTCGAGCTGCCCGACGACGAGGCCCTCGAGCTGCTGCAGTCCATGGGCCAGCAGGAGAGCGGCCTCGACCAGCTGGCCCGCGTCGGCTTCGAGACGCTGGGCCTGCAGACCTACCTCACGGCCGGGCCGAAGGAGGCCCGGGCGTGGACGATCCGCAAGGGCGCCACCGCCCCGGAGGCCGCCGGCGTCATCCACACCGACTTCCAGAAGGGGTTCATCAAGGCGGAGGTCATCGCCTTCGACGACCTCGTCGAGCTGGGCTCCGTCGCGGCGGCCCGTGCCGCGGGCAAGGCCCGCATGGAGGGCAAGGACTACGTCATGCAGGACGGCGACGTTGTGGAGTTCCGCTTCAACGTGTAGTCAGGCGCGTTCTCGCAGGTCAAAGCCGTTTGATCGCGCGACGGCTGAAGTGCCGCGAGTGCTCGCGGCCGGCGTCATCGCGGTACCGGGCGCGCCAGCGGCCGTCTGGGCGTCGGGCGATGCTGGCCAAGGGCGTCTCCTCGTGGACGTGCCTGACCACGGCCGCTGACACCGCCAGCCCGTCAGCCCCTCACCCTGTGGCGGCAAGCTCGGCGGCCGCCGGCCGTCCTCAATCCGCAGCGCCCCGCGGACGCCGCCCGGTCAACGCCGTTCGAGCCTCCACACACTTGCACTGCCGTGCGAGGCCGCGTGCCTCGTCGCCCGGACGGTCAGCAGCGCGCCTATGGGAACCGCGCTGCCAGGAACTGTGCAAGCGCCTCGCGGTCCGGAGCGGCGAGGTCGCCGGGGCCCCGCAGCAGCTTGGCCAACCCCCGACGCCCGACCAACGGCACGCCCGCGATGCTGCTGCTGCCGAACCACGGCAGCTCGGTGCCGACGAAGCACAGGGCACCGCGGACCGGCACGTCGGCGCCGACGGTGGTCAGCTCGGTCGCGACGGCGGCCACCTGACCGGCCAGGCCTTCGACGAGCTTCGTCTGGTCCCGCCCGCGGATGTAGAGCCGCTCGACGCGGGGGGAGAAGAGCCCGCCCGACCGGCGGACCTCGAGCGCACCCTGGTGCGTCTTCGCGTCGACCACCCAGACGCCGCTCGCTGCAACGGCGATGTGGTCGATGTTGGCTCGCGACTTCCGGCCGTCGGGCCGGTGCATGACGCGGTCGTGCAGGACGGCGATGTGGTCACCGCGCAGCTCGTCCAGCGCCTCGCCGACCAGGCGTTCGCCGCGGGCGCCCTGAGCCCAGACCCGTGTGCTCGCCGGCTAGTTGCTCAGGGCCAGGATGAGCCCGCCGAGCTTCGGGTGGGCGCTGCGGATGCGCGCCTCGCGGTTGCTCGACCGCCGCTCGTACTCGCGGGCCGCCGAGGCGCCTGCCTGATCGGGCGCGGCCGGCGCAGTCGGCTGTTCCGGAACGGTGGCGGGAGCGCAGTCGGTGCAGCGGACCGTCTTCGTGCCGGCGTCCCAGACGGCGCGTGTGCCCGCTGGCAGGTCTCGCCGACACGAGATGCACGAGTCAGCACGCCGCAGTACGAGCCGCTTCATGACGGCATCATCGGCCCGCACGAGCAGGGACTTGCGCGCTTCGCCGGTTCTCGGTCCTTCAGGTCCGACGAGCGCTGCTTATGGGCGAGCAGCGGATGCTCGCCATGCCGATGAGCGCACGTTGTCGGGCACACCGGAGGCCGACGTGATCAGCCTTCGCAGCGAGCCGAGAACCGTGCTTCGTCGGCGTGGCAGCGAGGCTGGGGATTCAAGCCGCTGCTTACCGGCTTGCCTGCTCGAGCGACAGGCGCTTATCCCGGACGCCCTTCATGAGCACGAACGGCTTCATCAGCGGATTGTGAAAGCGGTATCGAGCACGTCGCCCCTCCCCTCGTGTCTCGAGGATCCAGGACGGTGGCGCCGCGAACCGCTTCAAGTGGTGCAGGAAGTCAGGAGTCGAGCGCGGCACACCCAGGAGTGACGCGAGCGGTGCGGCCACATCCGCGGGGGCGAAGAAGCCCAACTCGTCGACTGGGGCCAAAGCGCAGGCGAGAAGCGTGTCGGCGAACTGGGCATTCTGCTTGGGGCTTGTCACGGCGTCCGTGTAAGAGACCCGGATGCTCTGCGTAGCCTCCTCGACTGCCGTGAACAAAGCGTCGAAGACGGTGCCACGGTCGACCGAGCTAGCGCTTCGCCGGATCGCGAGTTCGCCAACCGCTCCTGCCAATAGATGCGTGTAGTAGGGGAAGCCTTGTGACAGGTGCACGATGGCGTCGACGACGTCCGAGTCGACGCTCAGCGCATAGCCCGACCGCCGACTAAATGTGCTGAAGCCGTCGACCACGATGCGCGTCAGCTCATCGCGGGACATCCGCGGCATGTAGATCTGACGCATCGAGCGCTCGATGCTGCGATGGCCCGCGATGAGACTGGCGACGTCGTCCGCGACCCCGACGATGAGGAGCGTCGCCGGCATCAGGTCGTCGGATGCCATTTTGATGACATCGGCGAAGGGCTCGGTCGCTGTCGGATCCCCAATGCGATCGAACTCGTCGACGGTCACCAGCAGCGGCACACGGTTGCTGATGACGTTGAGGGCGCGGACGACCGTGTCCGGGGACACGTCGTTGAAGTCAAGAAGGTCTTCGGCCTTGTCCGCGGCGGCGGCGACCCTGTCCCGGTCCGCTGCCTCCCAGAGGTCCAACTCCTTTGTGAGGCGCGGTATGAACTTCTTCCAGGTGCTGGAGAAGTTGTCGTCGGCGCTACACGGGATGCGCACGGCGAGGGCCTGCGGGTTCCCCTCCTTGAAACCGTCCCGGGCCATGTAGGCGAGCGAGGTCTTCCCGACGCCACGCTCCCCATAGATCACCGCGTGCTGCCCGAGTTCCTGGACGGTGCTCAGGACGCGGCTCAGTTCTTGCTCACGACCCTTAAAGAGCTCGGGGTCGTCCGTTGGGGATGCTGGCCTGAAGATCGACTTCAGGATCGACAACAGGGCATTCACTGGCGGACCAGTCTCAACTGACACCCAGTTAGCATCAACTGCTGTGACCGCTGCGTCAACTAGCGATGCTGACGGCTTGGACGGAGTCAACTCCGCCTCCATGGGGGCGCACCTCGCGCCATCAACTCGCCTCCGGCGCAGCGGTGGGATCTTCAACAACCAGAAGATGTACCTCAACTGCTGGCCACTGGGCCGTTGGAGCGTCAACTACGCCAAGCGGCCGGCAGGGCATAGCAACGCACATCCCGACGTCCGCTCTTGCCGCTGGGCGGACGATCGACGGACCGTCCTTCCAAGGGCGGCCATCGGCCCTTAGCCTCGCCCGGGGCTGGCAGACTCCGCCCGTGTCCGGCGACTGGTCCGAGCGTCTGGTGGCCGTCGCACTTTTTCGGAGAACGGACGACCGGAGCATCCGCGACCTATTCGAGGCTGCCGCCCCGCCGCAGGACGTCACTTACGAGGTCCTACGGGCGGCGGTCGAGGAGCAAGTGCGACGCAACCCCGCCGTTGTGGAGGCATGGCAGACCTACTCCTACGACAAGCGCGGGACCCCAAGCCACTACTTGGACGGCACAGAAGTTGGCTTCTACGACGGAGCCGTCCAGGACGTCATCCGGCACGCGAATCCTGTCGACGCCTGCGTTGACTTCATCTGTCGCGAGGCGCAGCGGGTACTGCGCCGCCACCGAGGCGAGTAACGCTGGATAGCTGCCTTCCGTGGAGCCGGCGTCGACGGCCTCCCGGGCGGCGGCTAGTCCGCAGAAAGTCCGCAAGACGTCCGCGCCAGCTTTGACACGAGACAACACGGGACAAAACGAAAGCGCAGGTCAGCGGCGGTTTCGGGTTCAGGTGGCCCAGAGCGGCGCCGCACGCGAAGGCACGTCTCGCTTCAACGTGTAGTCGCCGAGCGGGACCGCGAGCTAGGGGGTCGCAGCCGCCGGCCGGGCGCTCGGCGCAGCGGCGTCGAGGCTCGGGCGCGGAGCGGGGACCCTGGCGGCCAGGTGCGCGCTGTAGGCGCGGAACGCCGTCTCGGCGGCGGCCAGGCGCGCCGCGGTCCGGCGCTTGAGGGCCGCCTCGTGCCGGGCGAGCCACTCCGCGCGCAGGACGTCCAGCCGGTCCTCGAGGTCGGTCATGCGGCGAGCGTCCCCCGTCGACCGGGGCGGCGTCCCGCGGTCGGCCGCAGATGGCCCGGGAGGACTACGCGCTGAGACGGCGTCTCACGCTGCAGCGGCCCGGCAGGACGCGGACGGCGGGGCGCCGAAGTGCGGGCTGCGGCGCAGCGCGCGCCGACGGCTCGAGGAGGACACGTGTCGCAGCACTCCGACCCGCACCGCGCGGGACCGCTCCGCCTGCGCTGGCTCGCCGCGGGGGCGGCCCTCGCGCTCGGCGCGGCGCTCGCCCCGACGGCCTCGGCGACCCCTCCGGGGGAGCCGCCGCGCGACCCGCAGGCCTGCGCGCCGGCCTTCGCGGCGACGCCGAGCAGCACGGTGGCCGACCCGGAGGTGATCGGGCCGATCGGCGACGAGGGCGTCCGCACCCGGCGCCCGTACGGCACGACGATGGTGCCGCTGCCCGAGGGCTGGGTGGAGGAGGAGTTCTTCCTCGACGGCACGGCCCGCGACTACCCGACCGGCACCGCGGCGCCGCGCGAGGCGGAGTACCGCACGCGCATCATGGTCCGCCGGCCGGCCGACGCCGACGACTTCAACGGCACGGTCATCCTCGACTGGAACAACGTCACCATCCCGCACGACCGCGACGTCGCGTGGGCGCCGATCTACCCGACCGTGCTGGAGCGCGGGTTCGCCTACGTCTCCGTGGGGGCGCAGCGGCTGGGCATCGAGGTCAGCCCGCTGGCGCTGAAGAACTACGACCCGGTGCGCTACGGCAGCCTGAGCCACCCCGGTGACGACTGGTCCTTCGACATCTTCAGCCAGGCCGCCGAGGCCGTCCTCGACCCGCAGGTCATGGGCGAGCTCGCGCCGTGCGTCCAGCGCCGCATCGGCATGGGCGCCTCGCAGTCCGGCGGCCGCCTGCTGACCTACGTCAACCGGGTGCAGGAGCACGCGCGGGTCTTCGACGGCTTCACCCCGCAGATCTCCGGCTCGGGCAACGTCCGCCGCGACGTCGTGCCGGTCCTGTGGGTCAACAGCACCGCGGAGGCGGCGGACGTGCCGCCCGACAGCGACCTGTTCCGGCTGTGGGAGCTCGCCGGTGCGGCGCACACGTCGAACCAGAGCTCGAGCTACCAGGACGAGATGCTCGTCTTCTCCCACACCAACGGCGCCGCCGGCAGCTGGGACCCGGAGGTCGCGGGGGCGTGGGGCTACCTGAGCCGGCCGGGCGACTGCCTCACCCGCAACCACTACCAGGCGGGCTTCGTCTGGGCGGCCGCCGTGGTGGCCGTGGACGAGTGGCTGCGCACCGGCGTCGCACCGCCGTCGCAGCCGCGGATCGAGCGGACGGCGGACGGCGCCGACGAGGTCTTCGACGAGCACGGCAACGCCAAGGGCGGCGTGCGCGGCCCGCTCGTCGACGTGCCGATCGCCTCGTACTACGCCGGCGTGACGTCGCCCCCGGGCACGCACCCGTGCGCCCGCGCGGGCGGCGCGTCGGCGCTCAGCGGCACGACGCACGTCTTCGACGCCGCGAAGCTCAGGGCGCTGTACCCGACCCGCGAGGCGTACCTGGTGCAGTTCGACGCCGCGGTCGAGCGGGCGCTCGAGGCGGGGACCCTCCTGCCGGAGGGCGCCGAGGCGCTGCGCGCCCGTGCGCTGCTCGCCGCCGACTGGATCGCGGTCAGCACGGCCTGACGCGCACGGCGGGACGGCGGCCCGTACGGGTCGCCGTCCCGCCGTCGTCGTGGACCGCCGCCGCGGCGACCCGGCGGCGGCTAGGTTCGCGGGGTGGGCAGCAGGAGGTCCTCGCAGGAGCGCGACGCCGCCGCCGCCGTGCGCGACGCGGCCGCGGAGGCGCGTGACGCCGACTGGCCCGAGGAGGCGCTGGACCACGCCGCGATGGACCGGCTGCACGCCGCCGATCGACCGCGCGCACGCGCGGGCCGACCGCCAGCAGTCGGCGCAGGAGCGCGCGCAGCTGGCGCACGGCATGGAGCGGCGCACGGTGATCGGGCAGGCGCAGGGCCTGCTCATGGCCCGGTTCGGCATCTCGGCCGAGGAGGCCTACGAGGTGCTGGTGTCGCAGTCGCAGCACCGCGGCGACAAGCTGCACGACGTCGCGGCGGCGGTGGTCGCCGACCACGAGCGGCGCGTCCGCGCCGACGGCTGACCCCGCTCCCGGGCCGTGACGCGCGCCGCGCGGCGGGCGAGCAGGAACCGCGGCGCCGACGCCGAACCAGTCGCGCATGGACCTGTCGCGCCGCACGTTCCTGCGCACCTCCGCCTACGCCGGCACCGCCGCCGCCCTCGCCGGCTCGAGCGCGGCGTCCGCCGCCGGCCTGCTCGGCGGCCGGGACGTCCCGGCCGGCACCGTCCTGCAGCTCGCGGTGGCCCGGCCGCAGACGGCGGCGCACCGCGCGCTGCTGTCGCGCCTGGACGACACGCACGCGGTCGTCGACGGCGGCGTCGAGCTGCTGCTCTGGCCCGGCGACGCCGCCGCGCTGCTCGAGGCGGGCGTGCCGTTCACGGTGACGGTGCCCGACCTGCTGGCGCGCGACCGGGCGCTCGAGGCGGCCGCGAGCGCCGCGCTGGCGGGCCGCGTGCCCGGCGGCAAGGACGACTACCAGCCGCTCGACGCGATCTACGCCGAGCTCGACGAGCTGGCCGCGCGCCGCCCCGACCTCGCGCGCGTCGTGACCCTTCCGCACCCGAGCCTCGAGGGCCGCACGGTGAAGGGCATCGAGCTCTCCCGCGGCGACGCCGGGGACGGCCGGCCGGTGGCCTACTTCGACGGCTGCCACCACGCGCGCGAGTGGCCGTCCGCCGACTACTGCCGCATCTTCGCCCACCACCTCGTCGAGACGGCCGGCACGCCGCGCACCGACGCCGTCCTCGACGGGCTGCTCGTGCGCATCGTGCCGGTGGTGAACGTGGACGGCTACGTGCACTCCTTCACCCACAAGGGGCAGGCGACGGACAACAGCACCCTCGGCATCGTCGCCGGCGGCCAGGGCGCGTACGTGCGCAAGAACAACCGCGTGGCGCCGGTCGACGCGGCCCACGCCGTCGACGTCGCCGCGAGCCCGGTGGGGGAGGTCGACCCGCACTACGGCGTCGACCCGAACCGCAACTACGCCTACCTGTGGGGCGGCACCACGGGCGGGCTCGTCAACATCCCCGCGCCGGCGGGGGAGACGGTGCCGTTCTTCGCGCAGACCTCGCCGAACCCGGTCGACCAGACCTACTTCGGCACCGACGCGTTCAGCGAGCCCGACACCCGCAACACCCGCGACTTCTTCCTGTCGCACGCGGTGGTCACCTACCTGTCGAACCACACGCAGGGCCGGCTGGTGCTGCGCCCGTGGGGCCACACCACCGTCCCGTCGCCCGACGACGCCCTGCTCACCGAGCTCGGCCAGGCGCTGTCGGACGCCATGCGCGACCCGGTCAACCACTTCGGCCCCTACGAGAACAAGATCGGCCTGGGCCTCTACGCCACCAACGGCACGTCGAACGACTGGGCGTACGCCGCCACCGGGACGCTCGGCTACGTCATCGAGCACTCGACGGCCTTCCACCCGCCGTACACCAGCGCGCACGCGCCCGGGCAGCAGTGGCCGCAGGTCGTGGAGATGTTCACGCGGGCCTGCGAGGAGGCGCTGCGGCCGCGCTCGCACAGCGTGCTCACCGGCACGGTCACCCGCGACGGCGCCCCCGTCCCGGCCCGGCTGACGCTCACCCGCACCACCGCCACGCCGTACTCGCGCAACGGCGGCGTCCGCGACGTCGGCTCGGCCACCGCGCGGCGCACCGAGCTGACCGAGACCGTGTCGCTCGTCCTCGAGACCGACGGCGCGTTCACCTGGCACGTCAACCCGTCGAGCCGGCCGATCGCCGAGCGCCCGTCCGGGCCCGAGGCCTACACGCTCGTCGCCGAGGCCCTCGACGGCTCGGGCACCACCACGCAGCAGGTCGTGGTCGACCGGGGGCAGGCGCGGGAGCTCGACCTGCGGCTCTAGCCTGCGGGCGTGGAGCCGCCCGTCGAGCACCTGCGCGCCTGGCTCGGCGGGTGGCCGCCGGCCCTGCCCGTCGCCGTCGTGGCCGACCCGGAGGCCGGCGCGCCGGCGTGGGACGGCGGCCCGCGCGGCGTCACCGGCGTCGTCGACCCGCAGGGGCGCACGCTCGTGCGCGCGCCGCCCGACGTCGCCGCCCGGCTCCCGCGCGACCTGCCCGACGCCGACGCGCTGCTCGCCGCCCTGCCCGCCGCGGTGGGCCGGCCGGGCACCGCCGGTCGCGGCGTCCTGCGGTGGGTGCAGGACGTCCCCGGGCCCGAGGTGCTGCCCGACGCCGGCACCTGGCTGCCCGCGGCGCTCGCCGACGACGGCGACCCGCGGGTGCCGCCGTGGCTGCGCCCCTTCGGCGGCGACGTGCTCGTCGCCCTCGACGACGACGGCCGCTACCTCGCCGGCGTCGGCCTGAAGCGGCACCACGGCACCGGCCGCGAGATCGCCGTCGGCACCGACGAGCGGGCGCGCGGGCGGGGCCTCGCCCGGCGGCTCGTCGCGCAGGCCGCGCGGACGGTGCGGGGCGAGGGCCGGGCGGTCGTCTACCTGCACGACCCGGCGAACGAGGTGTCGGCGCGGGTGGCCCGGGCCGCCGGGTTCCCCGACACGGGCTGGTCGGTGCTGGGGTTCTGGGAGGGGACGCCCTGACGCGTCCT
>DATMKB010000129.1:0-2114 GCA_035553635.1 Mycobacteriales bacterium | reverse complement strand
GGCGATCGTCGTGCTGGGGCTCGCGCCGGTGCTGTGGCTCGCGCTGCTCGCGCTCGCGGTGGCGGGCGCGGCCGACACCGTCAGCGCGGTGTGGCGGCAGTCGGTGCTGCAGGCCGCCACCCCGGACGAGTACCGCGGGCGGCTCGGCGGCGTCTTCATCGTGGTGGTGGCCGGCGGACCGAGGCTCGGCGACGTCCGCGTCGGCGGCGCGGCGGCGCTGCTCGGGCCGGGCACCGCCGTGGTGGGCGGCGGGTTGCTCATCATGGGCGGCGCTGCGCTGCTCGCCGCGCTGGTGCCGCGGCTGGTGCGCTACGACGCCCGCGACCCGCAGGCCTAGCGCCCGAGCCGGTCGAGGTCGACGGCCACCCAGGTCTGCCGGGCGACGGCCAGCAGCCGCCCCTCGGCGGTGCGCAGGCTCGTGCCGGTGTGCGTCTTGCGGCCGTCGCGGCCGACCACCCAGCCCTGCACCACGTGCGGCTCGCCCGGCGCGGGCAGGTCGTCGACCCGCAGCGCCATGCGGCCGAGCACCATCGGCCGGCCGGGCAGGTCCTCGGCCCAGCCGCCGGGGCAGTCGAGCGCCGCCCAGACCATGACCGGGTCGGCGTCGGCGGGCGTCCAGGCCGCCGCGACGGCGTCCTCCCCGACCGGGCCGGGGCGCAGGCCCAGGCCGTCCGGCGGCTCGCGGTCGGTGCCGCAGACGACGCACCCCGGGAAGGGGTGCTGCTCGCGGCCGGCGTAGCGGGCGGCGGCGTCCCGGGCCGTGGCGACGTCGACCGCCGGCGGCGGCTCCACGTCGACCTGCGTGGGCACGGCCTCGGCGACGAGGTGCTCGCCCTCGAGCAGCCGGACGGCGTCGCCGGCCCGCTCGACGGCGAGGTCCACCTCCAGCGGGGGCGGCCGCCGCAGCGTCACCTCGGCGACGGGCGCGCCGAGCTCGGCGGCGAGCAGGCCGCAGGTCACGCCGCCGTTGGCCGAGCCGGGCGGGCCGGACAGGTGCGCCGGGATCCTCACGCCGCCACTGTGTCAGGTGCCGAGCACCTCGGCGGCCACCCGCAGGTCGGCGACCAGCCCGGCCATCGCCTCGTCGCGGTCGTCGGCCCGCAGTACCGCCGACGGGTGGATGGTCGCGAGCGCCTGCGGCCCCGGGTCGCTCGGCCACTCGAGCACCTGCCCGCGCGACTGCGTGACGCGGAACGACGAGCCGAACACCGTCTTGGCCGCCGTGGCGCCGAGCAGCACGACGAGCTCCGGCTCGACGAGCTCGACCTCCTTGCGCAGCCACGGCCGGCAGGCGGCGACCTCGTAGGCGTCGGGCGTCGCGTGGATGCGGCGCTTGCCGCGCGGCGTGAACTTGAAGTGCTTCACGGCGTTGGTGACGTACGCCGTGCTGCGGTCGACGCCGGCGGCGTCGAGCGCCTCGACGAGCAGCCGCCCGGCGGGACCGACGAACGGCAGCCCCTTCTGGTCCTCGACGTCGCCGGGCTGCTCGCCGACGAGCATGAGGCGCGCGTCGACGCTGCCGCGGCCGAAGACCGTCTGCGTCGCGTCCTCGTGCAGCGGGCACCCGCGGCAGCCCTGCGCGGCGGCGCGGACGGCGTCGAGGTCGTCGGTGTCGGGGACGAAGGGCGCGGCGGTGGGCCAGTCCGGCCGGTCGCGGGAGGGCATGCCGGCCCCCTACCCGCGTGCGGCGCTGTACCGCCGCAGCGCCTCCTCGCGCTCGGCCGCGTGGTCGACGATGCGCGGCGGGTAGCCCTCGGGCAGCCGGTCGAGCGTCCACGGCTCGTGCACGGCCTCCCCCGGGACGTCGCGCAGCTCGGGCACCCACCGGCGGACGTACGCGCCGTCGGGGTCGTGCTGCCTGCCCTGGGTCACGGGGTTGAAGACCCGGAAGTACGGCGCGGGGTCGGTGCCGGTGCCGGCCACCCACTGCCAGCCGTGGTTGTTGCTGGCGAGGTCGCCGTCGCGCAGGTGGTGCAGGAAGTGGCGGGCGCCGCGCTGCCACGGCAGGTGCAGGTCCTTGACGAGGAACGACGCGACGACCATGCGCACCCGGTTGTGCACCCAGGCCTCGCCGAGCAGCTGGCGCATCCCGGCGTCGACGAAGGGGTAGCCGG
>DATMKB010000128.1:0-2539 GCA_035553635.1 Mycobacteriales bacterium | reverse complement strand
GGGCCGGATCAGGCCGAGCGGAGGTAGTCGTCGAACGACGACCCGGTGAGCCGCTCGTAGGCCTCGACGTACTTGGCGCGCGTCTGCTCGACCACCGAGGCGGGCAGCTCGGGCCCGGGGGCGGTGCGGTCCCAGCCGGAGGACGACAGCCAGTCGCGCACGTACTGCTTGTCGAACGACGGCTGCGCGCGGCCCGGCTGCCAGCCGGCGGCCGGCCAGAAGCGGGACGAGTCCGGGGTGAGCACCTCGTCGCCGAGGGTCAGGACGCCGGAGCGGTCGTGACCGAGCTCGAGCTTGGTGTCGGCGAGCAGGATCCCGCGCTCGGCGGCCAGGGCGGCGCCGCGGGCGTAGACGGCGAGGGTGACGCGGCGGAGCTCCTCGACGAGCTCGCGGCCGACCGAGTCCGCCACGGCGTCGAAGGAGACGTTCTCGTCGTGCTCGCCCACCTCGGCCTTGGTGGCCGGCGTGAAGATCGGCGACGGCAGCAGCGAGCCGTCGGACAGCCCGTCGGGCAGCGGGACCCCGCAGACGCCCCCGGTGGCGCGGTAGTCCGCGAGGCCGGAGCCGGTGAGGTAGCCGCGGGCCACGCACTCGACCGGCACCATCGCGAGCCGCCGCACGAGCATCGACCGCCCGCGCAGGGCGTCGGCCACCGGCTGCAGCACCGCCGGGTACTCGGCCACCCGGGCGGAGACGAGGTGGTGCGGCACGACGTCGGCGAGCTGGTCGAACCACCACAGCGACAGGCCGGTGAGCACGGCCCCCTTGTCGGGCACGGGCGTCGGCAGGACGACGTCGTAGGCCGACAGCCGGTCGCTCGCGACGAGCAGCAGGTGGTCGTCGTCGACGGCGTACAGCTCGCGCACCTTGCCGCGGGCGACGAGCGGCAGCGGGATCTCCACCCGACCAGTCTCCCCCGTGCGGGTGACGCACCGGCGGGCGCCCCGCGCCGACGACCAGCGGGTGAGGACGGCAGCGCGCGCACTGGCCTGGGTGGCGGTCGCCGTGCTGTCGCTGGTCGTGATGGTGCAGCCCGGCGGGCCGCTCGCCCCGGCCCAGGCCATCGCCGGGTCCGCGCTGACCGTGACCGGCGACGTCCGGGACCTGGCGGTGGGCGCGCAGGGCCGGCTGGTGCTCACGGTCGACAACCCGCTGCCGCAGGACGTGGTGGTGCGGCGGCTGAGCGCGAGCGTCGCCGCCGACGACGGGTGCCTGTCGGTGCAGCCGTGGGCCGGGGCGCTCGAGGTGCCGGCGGGCGGGTCGTCGACGGCGGAGCTGGTGCTCACCGTGGCGGCGGACCCGGCGTGCGCCGGGCGCAGCTGGGACCTCGCCTACAGCGCGTCGACCTGACCGGGGTCACCAGCCGGTGACGACGACCGCCTGGGCGACCAGCGCGAGCGCGGCGACGGCGCCCGCGACCTTCCACCACGCGCGGCGCCGGTGGAGCAGGGCCGCCGTGACCGGTCCGGCCGCGGCGAGCCCGGCGGCGAGGCCGGCCAGCGCCAGGCCGCCGAGCGTCTCGGTCGGGGTGGGCGTCGAGCAGGACAGGAAGCAGCCCGTCACGAGCACCATCGCGACGAACGCCGTCCAGAAGGCGGCGTAGAGGCCGCACCCGGTCGCGGCCAGGACGAGGAGCACCCGCCCGGCACGGGCGACGGGCGACGGGCGCTCGGTGCTGAGGCGGGACAGCTGCAGGTCGGAGGAGGTCATGCCCCGACGGTGCCGCCGGGAGGGCCGGCGGGCCTGAGCAGGACTACTCGGCCCCGGGCCGGGCGACTACGCGAGCTGCTCCAGGCGGTCGAAGACCGGGCCGAGCCGCTCGACGAAGCGCTCCGGCCGGCACACCTCGTCGAGGCGGGCCTCGTCGATCGCGTGGCCGGCCGCGGCGGCGCGCTGGCGCAGGGTCGCGCGGAACGGCGTCCCGGTCTCCCAGGTCTCCATCGCCGCGGCCTGAGTGAGCGCGTAGGCGTCCTCGCGCGACAGGCCCATCTCGACGAGCTCGAGCAGCACGGTGGAGGTGTAGACGAGGCCGCCGGTCGACTCGAGGTTGGCCTTCATCCGGTCGGCGTCGACGACCAGGCCGGTGACCAGGCGCGTGGTGAGGTGCAGCAGGTAGTCGGTGGCGATGGCGGCGTCGGGCAGCGAGATCCGCTCGGTGGAGCTGTGCGAGATGTCGCGCTCGTGCCAGAGCGGGATGCCCTCCATGACCGGCACGACCTGCGCGCGGACGATGCGCGCCATGCCGGCCACCCGCTCGGAGGCGATCGGGTTCTTCTTGTGCGGCATCGCCGACGAGCCCTTCTGGCCCTTGCCGAACGGCTCCCACAGCTCGCGCACCTCGGTGCGCTGCCCGTGCCGCACCTCGAGGGCGAACGCCTCGCACAGGGTGGCGATCACCGCGAGCGCCGACACCCACTCGCTGATGCCGTCGCGGACGACGACCTGCGTGGCAGCGGGCGCCGGCGTGAGGCCGAGGGCCGCGGCGACCTGCTGCTCGACGTCGGGCGAGATGTTCGAGTAGGTGCCGACGGCGCCGCTG
>DATMKB010000127.1:0-8481 GCA_035553635.1 Mycobacteriales bacterium | reverse complement strand
CGTCGAAGCTGCGGCCCTCGAGCTCGGCCTCGAGGTTGCGGCGGGCGCCGTCGGCGTCGACGAAGGAGATGCCGGTGCGCACCTCGACGGTGCGGTCGGCGACCGCGTCGAAGACGGCCCAGGCGCCGACGCCGCGGCCCTCGGCGGCGCGGCTGCCCGGGGCCAGAGCGGTGCCGGTCCAGGTGCCGGTGGCGGTGAAGGGCCGGTCGAACCGGGACTCGAAGAAGACCGGGTAGCGCCCCCGGACGACGCCGCGCACCGTGCGGTCGTCGACGACCTCGACGCTGCTCGGCTGCAGCCCGCTGATGTTGCGGCCGACGTCCAGCAGCACGTTGGCCTGCGGCACCGGCGGGAAGGTGTAGCGCTGCACGCCGCCGCGCGGGCTGGCGGTCATCTCCGCGTCGACGCCGTAGGTCTGCAGGCGCACGCGGTAGTAGCCGGCCTCGGCGTCCTCGAGCGCGTGGTCGTAGGCGGAGGCGAACTGCCGCCAGTCGCTGCTCACCACCGGGCCGGTGGTGGGCATGAGCGGGATCTCGCCGGCCTTCTTCACGCCCGGGCCGGACAGGTGCACGTGGCTGAACCCGCGGATCTGGGGGTCGTGCCAGGTGTAGCCGCTGTAGGCCACCTCGCCGCCGGTGTCGGGCGACACCTGCGCCATGCCGAACGGCGTCGAGGCGCCGGGCACGACGAAGCCGGGCGCGAACGTGCCGACCATCGGGTCGACGTGCTGGGCGAGGTCGAGCTCCTGAGGGTCCTGCAGGCCGGCGCCCGGCCGGTCGGCGAGGGCCGGCGCCCCGCCCGCGAGGACGGCGGCGGCGAGCAGCGGGAGCAGGGCGCGCCGCACGTCAGCCGACCTGGAGCGCGGAGGTGCCGGCCGGCAGCGGCACGACGAGGACGCCGTCGCGCAGCGGAGCCGCCACGGGCGAGCCGTCGACGGTGACGGCCGGCGCGGAGGTCCACGGCCCGGCCAGGCGCAGCTCCAGCGGCGCGTCCGCGGTGACGGTGCCGGTGACGGCGCGGTCGGCGCGCAGGCCCATGCGCACCGTGTCGAGCGTGACGCCGCTCGCGCCGGTGAGGGTGGCGGTGAAGCCGTTGACCGCCTGCGGGGCGCGCCGCGTCGGGTCGACGACCGCCCGCTGGCCCTGCATCGCCCAGGGCCCGTACTGGCCGTCGGAGGCCGGGCCCCCGGCCTCGGGCAGCAGCAGCTGCGGCGCCGTCGGCCGGGCGAGGGTGGTCACGTCGACCGTCGCGGTGCCCCGCTCGGCGTCGACCGGCGTGAGCCCGCTCATCCAGTAGGCGCTGTCGAGGTCGAAGGACAGGCCCTCGACCGGCGCGCCCTGGTTCGGGCCGGTCTCGACCGTGCGCTCGAACGGCATCGACCGCGTGTAGGTGACGCACGCCGGGTCGGGGTCGCGGGTGAACTGCTGGGAGTACCGGGCGCCCTCGGCCCACTCGTCGGCGATCGGGTGGCTGTAGTGCTCGTAGCCCGGGAAGACGTAGTAGCGGTACTCGTAGCCGAGCCGGGCGAGCCGCTCGGCCTGCCGCGTGACGCCGGTGACCGGGACGAGCTCGTCGAGCGCGCCGTGGCTGATGGCGACCGGCACGTGGCGCAGGTTGCTCAGCAGCGGCGTCGTCCACTGCGTCTTGGCGTCGCCGCCGTTGGTGCCCTGCCAGCACGGGTCGAGCTCGCAACCCGCCCACAGGCCCTGCGTCGGGACGCCGGCGTACGGCAGCGCCGCGGCGAACCGGTCGGGGTAGAGGACGGAGAACAGGTACGACGCCCAGCCGCCCATCGAGTGGCCGGTGATGTAGACGCGGTTGAGGTCCACCGCCATCACTGAGGTGACGTCGTCCCAGACCTCGTGGAAGTCGACGTGCGCGCGGCCGAGGTACCAGGTGCTCGTGCCGCGGCCGCGGGGCGCGACGACCAGGCCGTCGACGTCCTCGCCGAAGTCGCGCATGGTGCGCGGGCTCACCACCGCGGCATCGTGCGTGTCGCCGCCGCGCCAGTGCATCCACCACGTCAGCCGGCTGGCGCCCGCCGGGTCGTACGCCGTCGGCACGTAGAGGCCGTACGGCTGCCACACGCCGTCGAGGTCGCCCTCGCGGGAGATCGCCTCGGTGCTGCGCAGGTGCCGCTCGTGGTAGCCGGGGCCCGGGCGGAACGCCTCACTGCGCCCGGCCACCAGTCCCTCGACGTCGACGTCCTGCGCGAAGGCGTCGATGCTGCCGGCGGCGAGGGCGAAGGCCTGCTGCTTGTCGAAGCGGATGCGCACCGGCTCCGCCGGCCGGAAGGCGGCGTTGGCGACGTTGACGAGGTCGGCCCGGTCGCTGCGCAGGTCGGCCAGGCCGGCGGCGCCGTCCCAGACGCCCATGGCGGCGCTGATGCGCAGCCGGTCGCCGGCGAGCAGGGCCCGCGGCACCCCGGCCTCGAGCACGTTGTCCCACCCGTCGAGCGAGGCGGCGACCGGGAAGGCGGACGTCGCGCCGGTGCGCAGGTCGACGGCCGTGCCGCCGGAGGGCGCCACCAGCAGCGCGACGTCGCCGGTGCGCGTGGTCAGCCCCGACCCGAAGGGCACCGGGCGCTCGACGTCGCCGTCCTCGACGTCGGCGAGGACGAGCAGGGCGGGAGCGCGCTCGGCGGTGGCGGTGGTGGTGCTGGCCAGCAGGTGCAGCGTCCTGCGGTCGGCCGCCACGCGCAGCTCGCGCAGGTCGGCGGCGGCCACGTGGCCGCGGCCGTCGGCGTCGAGCGCGTCGCCGTACTGGCGCTCCCCCGCGATCCCGAGCTCGTCGGTGGGCGCGCCGAGCTCGCCGCCGATGTCGTACTGGTACGTGGGCTCGAGCCGGTAGGCGCCCGGCAGCGCCTCCTCCAGGGCGTCGTTGCGGGCGACGCGGTCGGCGTCGTCGCCGTCGTCGGCACCGAAGGCGTCGAAGAGGAAGTCGCTGTGCACGAGCTCGCCGCGGCTGTACGCCGTGAACCCGGAGGTGAGCGGCGCGTCGCCGGTCCAGTCGGAGGCGTCGCCGTCGACGGTCTTGCGGGTCGGCGCCTCCGCGGGCAGCGGCACGGACACCGCCGTGCCGCGGCGCTGCTCGGCGTGCAGCACCGGCGGCTCCGGGTCGGCAGCAGCCGTCACGGCGCCGGCGGCGAGCAGGCCGCAGGCGGTCAGCAGGACGAGGGGGCGGCGGGCCATGGGGCCTGCTTCGCCACCGCGGCGACCCGCCCCTGCTGCTCCGGAGCCGAACCGCCTTGTGACGCGTCACGAGGAGCGGCGCAGCACCGCCTGCGTGCAGCGGAACAGGGCGAGGGTGCGCCCGGTGGCCTCGTCGGTGACGACGGCGTCCCAGACCTGGGTGGTGCGGCCGGCGTGCACCACCGTGGCGGTGCACGCGGCGGCGCCCTCCCGCAGGGTCCCCAGGAAGTTCGTCTTGAGCTCGATGGTGGTGAAGCCGGTCGCGTCCTTCGGCAGGTGCAGGCGCGTGCCGAACCCGCAGGTGGTGTCGGCGAGCGCGACGACGCTCGCGGCGTGCAGGTAGCCGTTGGGCGCGAGCAGCTCGGGCCGCACCGGCAGGCGGCTGGTCAGCCCGTCCGGCGTGCGGCCGGTGATCTCCAGGCCCACCAGCCCCGGCAGGGTGCCGGGGCGCAGGGCGTTGAGCTCCTCGACGGCGGGGTCGGTCATGCCGCGAGCGCGTCGAGCCGGGCGACGTCGTCGGGCTCGAGGGAGAACCCGAGGTCGGCGTTGCTGCGGATCCGCTCCGGCGTCGCGGACTTCGGGATGACGACGACGCCGTGCTCGAGGTGCCAGCGCAGCACCACCTGGGCGGGTGTGCGGCCCAGCCGCTCCGCGACCTCGCGGACGGCCGGCCGGTCGAGCACGCCGCCCTTGAGGCCGCTGTAGCCCTCGAGCACGACCCCGCGCTCCCGGTGGCCCTCGAGCAGGCCGCGGTCGAAGCGCAGCGGGCTCCAGGGCACCTGGTTCACCGCGGGGAGGACGCCGGTGGCCCGCTCGAGCTCGTCGACCTGCGCGAGGGCGAAGTTGCTGACGCCGACGTCGCGCACCAGGCCGTCGGCCCGCGCGGCGAGGAACGCCTCCCAGACCGCCACCGGGTCGGCCGGCGGCCAGTGCACGAGCCAGAGGTCGACGGCGGCGAGGCCGAGCAGCTCCAGGCTCTGCTCGAGCGTCTCCCGCTCGCGACCGGCGTGGTCGGGCGGCAGCTTCGTGGTGACGAACGCGCCGCCGGCCTCGCGGACGGCGCGGCCGACCTCCCTCTCGTTGCCGTACATGGTCGCCGTGTCGACGTGCCGGTAGCCGGCGGCGAGCGCCTCGGCGGTCGCGCGGTGCGCCTCGTCGCCGCGCAGCTGCCAGGTGCCGAAGCCGAGCAGCGGCATGGCGCCGCCGCCAGGGAGGGTCCTGGTGTCGGAGGGGACGGTCATGCCGCCTCCCCTGCCCCGCTGCGCGGCGGCGACGCCTAGGGTCCGGCGCGTGCGGGTGGCGGTGGTGGGGGCGGGCGTCGTCGGGCTGACGGCGGCGCTGCGGCTCGCCGAGGCCGGCCACGTCGTCCGGGTGGTGGCCGCGCGGCCGCCGGCGGAGACGACGTCGGCCGTGGCCGCGGCGCTCTGGTACCCGTACCGGGCGCTGCCCCAGGACCGGGTGACCGCCTGGTCGGCCGTCACCTACCGCGTGCTCCGGGGACTGGTGCGCGAGCCGGCCGCCGGGGTGCGGCTGCGCGCGGGCCGCGAGCTGCTGCGGCAGCCGGCGGGCGACCCGTGGTGGCGCGACGCCGTGCCGGACCTCGACCGGGTGCCGCCCGCGGAGCTGCCGCCCGGGTACGCCGACGGCTACCGGCTGCTGGCCCCGGTCGTCGACATGTCCGTGCACCTGCCGTGGCTGGTCGACCGGCTGGCGCAGCACGGGGTGCCGCTCGAGGTCCGCCCCCTCGACGACCTCGACGCCGCCGACCCGGACGCCGACGTCGTCGTCGACGCCGCCGGCCTCGGCGCCGGGCCGCTGGCCGGCGACGGCTCCCTCGTGCCGGTGCGCGGCCAGGTGGTGGTGGTCGAGCAGGTCGGCGTCGAGGAGTGGCTGCTCGACCAGACCGACCCCGCGGCCCTCGCGTACGTGGTGCCGCGCGAGCGCACGGTGGTGCTCGGCGGCACCGCGCAGGTGGGCGCGACCGGCACGGAGCCCGACCCGGCGACGGCCCGCGAGGTGGTCGCGCGCTGCGCCCGCCTCGTGCCGGCCGTCGCCGGGGCGCGCGTCGTGGCGCACCGGGTGGGGCTTCGGCCGACGCGGCCGTCGGTGCGCCTGGAGGCCGGCGTCCTGCCCTCCGGCCGGCCCGTGGTGCACGACTACGGCCACGGCGGCGCCGGCGTCACGCTGGCGTGGGGCTGCGCGGAGGAGGTCGTGCGCCTCGTCGGGTGAGCTCGCACGACGTCACACGACGACGGCCGCGCCCCCGCGGCGGTCGTCGGCCGCCGCCTCGACGAGTCCGTCCGACCGCACCCGGACGGCCTGCACGCCGCCGAAGTAGAAGTCGCGCTGCGCCCAGCGCCGCACCGGCCGCCCGGGCGGCACGTCCGGTGCACCGGGCTCCACCTGCAGCGCCGTGCGGTCCCAGTGCAGCCGCGGCGCGCGGACGGCGTCCTCGAGCGGCAGGCCGGCGTCGAGCAGGCCGGTGAGCACGCACAGCAGCGCACTGCGGATGCGCTCGCTGCCGCCGCTGCCGAGGGCGGTGCGGCTGCCGTCGTCGGCGGTGAGCAGCGTCGGCGCCATCATCGAGCCGACGCGGGTGCCCGGCGGCGTGGCGGAGAACCCCTCGGGGTGGAGGTCGGCCTCCCCCATGACGTTGTTGAGCTGCACGCCCGTGCCCGGCACGTAGACCCCGGCGCACGAGCCGTTGCTCATCGTGAGGGCGGCGAGCCCGCCGTCCGCGTCGGCGGCGCTGACGTGCGTGGTGCCGCGCACCGCGCCGCGGACGTGCCGCTCCGACATGTCCACCAGCGCGTCGACCAGCGCCGGCACGGGCACCGGCCGCGGCAGCGCCGCCAGGGCGTCGAGCACGAGCGACCCGCCGAACGACGGCGGCGGGTTCGTGGCGACGTCGCCGCCCGGCACCCGGCGGTGCAGCGGCTCCCGCACGCGCACCTCGTAGGCGTGCAGGTCGTCGCCCGACAGCGGGGCGCCGGCGCGGTCGGCGGCCTCGGCCACGGCGCCCGCGAGGTCGGCCCACCGCCGGACGCGTCCGGCGCCGACCTCGTCGAGCAGGTCGGCCAGCTCGGGGTCGCGCAGCCGGTCACCGGCCTGCAGCAGCCGGCCGCCCGGCGCGAACAGCGCGGCGCCGGGCGGGGTGAGCGTCAGGATCTCGGCCAGCAGGGCGACGACGCCGGCCTGCGCGGGCTCGAGCACGACGCCGTCGCGGGCCAGCCGGGCCGCCGGGGCGACGACGTCGGCCAGCGGCAGCCGGCCGTGCCGCTGGTGGGCGGCGACGAGCCCGTCGAGCGCGCCGGGCACCGCCACCGAGCCCCACCCGGCGTGGAAGAGCTGCTCGGCACCGGTGAAGCGCAGCACCACCGGAACGAAGGACGGCAGCAGCCGCTCGGCCGGGCGCCCGCGGCCGGGGGCGTCGACGAAGAAGTCGAGCACCTCCGGCGCGGCCCCCGGCGGCGCCGCGAGCAGGAAGCCGCCGCCGCCCAGGCTCGCGAGGCCCGGCTCGGCCACCGTGGCGGCCAGGCCCGCGGCCACCACCGCGTCGACCGCGCTGCCCCCGGCGCGCAGGACCTCGGCGCCGGCCTCCGCGGTCGCGCGGCTGCCGGCGGCCACGGCTGCGCGCCCGGTCGTCACGAGCCGCCACGCTAGGCGGCGCCCTGCTGGCAGACTGGGCGGCGTGCGACTGGCCGTGTGCTCCTCCAAGGGCGGTGTGGGCAAGACGTCCACCGCGGCGAACCTCGCCGTCGTCCTGGGCTCCCGCGGCCGCACGCTGGCCGTCGACGTCGACCCGCAGGACAGCCTCGGCCGGGCCTTCGGGGTGGTGGCGAAGGGCCGCGAGGACTCCCTGGCCGGCCTGCTCGACGACCCCTCGCTCGACCCGCGCGCGGCCGTCCGCACGGGGGTCGCTCCGGGGCTCGACCTGCTGCCGGCGCACCCGTCGCTCGAGCAGGTCGGCGTCGCGCTCGCCGCGCAGGGCGGCATCACGAGCAGCGTGCGCCGCGCCCTGCGGCCGCTGCTGGCCGACTACGACCACGTCGTCCTCGACACGCACGGCGACCTCGGCAACCTCACCCTGGCCGCCGTCTGCGCCGCCGACGCCGTCCTCACCGTGTTCACCAGCGACCCGGGCTCCGCGCTCGGCGCCGCCCGGGTGTCGTCGTTCGTCGAGCTGCACCGCGACTTCGAGAACACCTCCGCGCGGCTCATCGGCGTGGCGTGCTCGCTGTGGGACAAGGAGGGGCGGGCCGCCCGCGAGGTCGTGAGCGCCCTGGAGGGCACCGACCTCCCGCTGCTGCCGACGCGCATCCCGATGTCGCGCCGCGTCCCGAGCGCCACCCTGGCCAAGCGGCCGGTGGTGCTCTCGGCGCCGTCGAGCACGGTCGCCCAGGCCTACGCCTCCCTCGCCGACGACGTCCTCGCCGCCTACTCCCGAGAGGTCACCCCGTGAGCCGTGACGACCTGCTGGCCGACCTCCAGGGCGAGGTCGGCGCCCGCCCGGCCGCGCCGGCCACCCCGCCGCCGAGCGTGCCGACCGGCGCGCAGCGGCTCACGCCCACCTTCGCGCTGTCGGTGACGCCGCTGCGCTGGCAGGTGCCGTCGGTGGGCCCGGTGCCCACCGGCCTCGGCGTCGCCGTGCGGGTCGGCCCGCTGCAGGTCAGCCTCGGGATCCGCTAGAGCCGGCGGACGTCCTCGTCGAGCCAGGCGAGCACGGCCCGCTCGTAGCGCAGGCCGAAGCGCAGCGTCACGAGGTCGCGGTCTCCGGCGCCGGCCTCCTGCGCCGCGCGCTCGACCTCCTCGTACTCCACGAGCCGCGCGGCGTGGGCCGCCCGCGCGGCCGCCACCATGTCGCGCAGCCGGGCCTCGGGCAGCGCGTCGGCGAAGGCCAGCCGCAGCAGCAGCGGGATGCGCACCACCTCGCCGACGGGGTCGCTCGCCAGCCAGTCGGCGAAGGCCCGGGCGCCCTCGTCGGTGAGCGCGACGTCGCGCCGGGCGCGTGCGCCGGCCTCGCCGGTCGTCACCAGCCCGCGCTCGGCCAGCGCCGTCAGCTCGCGGTAGACCTGGCTGCGCGTGACGGTCCAGAAGTCGCCGAGCTCGGACGCCGCCCGCTGGTACAGGTCGTAGCCGGACGCCGGGCCGTCGCGCAGCAGGCCGAGCAGCGCCGCGGCGGTCGCGTTGACGGGCTCGGGCACGGGTCCTCCTTGACAGTCCGGTGTGGACGGTCCACTGTGGCCGGTGCGCCACTGTCCACTGTGGACCGTACCGGAGGCAGCCGTGC
>DATMKB010000126.1:0-2536 GCA_035553635.1 Mycobacteriales bacterium | reverse complement strand
GGAGGCTGACCGGCCTACGATCGTCGGCCTGGAGCGGTGGCGGAGTCCGGTCGATCGCAGCTGCCTTGAAAGCAGCCGGCCCTCCGGGGCCCGGGGGTTCGAATCCCTCCCGCTCCGCCCTAGAGGGACGAAGCGCATTTCGCTGATCACCTGTGCAGGTGACGCCGGTGCCGGCCGGCCTGCCGATGGGGACCGCCGAGGCGGCACGGCGCCGCTGGGTCGGAGGTCCCCGTGTCCCTCACCGTCGCCGCGCGCCTGGGCCTGCTCGGCGCCTCCGCGCTCGTGCTCGCCACCGCGCTCACCGGCACCGCGCTCTCGGGGCAGTCGCGGCTGCACGGCGTGCAGGAGGCCGAGCACGCCCTCGTCGAGCTGCAGGGCCGGCTGAACCACCTCGACACCCGCAGCGCCGAGCTCAAGGCCACCGCCTTCCGCGCCGCCGCGGGCGGCTACGACCCGGCGCAGCTGGCCACCGACCTGTCCGACGACACCGCGAGCCTGCAGGAGGCCTACGCGGACGCCGCCGCGCTGCCCGCGCCCGGGCCGGTGCGCGACGCGCTGACGGCGGCCGGCCCGCAGCTCGACGCGTACACCGCGGGGGTCGCCGCGGCGGTGGACCGGCTGCCGCCGACCCGCGCGCGGGCGCGGACGTCGCCGCGGAGGTGCAGGAGCGCAACGGCGCCCTGGACGACGTCGTCGAGGCGCTGCACGAGCAGGTGGCCGCGGAGGTCGAGGGCGCCGTCGCCGAGACGCTCGCCGTCGAGGCGCAGGTGCGCCGGGTGCTGCTCGGCGCGCTGGTGGTGGGGCTGCTCGTCGTCGGCGTGCTGGCCTGGCGCGTGCTGCGGGCCGTGACCGTGCCGCTCGGCCGCTGCGTCGAGGTGCTCGACGCGCTCGCCGAGGGCGACCTCACCCGCCGGGTCGCGCCGACCGGCAGCGACGAGCTCGCCGCGCTCGGCCGGGCCGTCGACCGCACGTGCGACCGGCTCACCGGCGCCGTCGAGGCCATCCGCTCGTCCGCGGGCGCGGTCACCGGCGCCGCGGCCTCCCTCGGCACGAGCGCCGAGGTGCTCGACGGCAGCGCCGAGGAGTCGGCCGTCGCCACCGGCCGGGCGGCGGGCGCGGCTGCGCAGGTGTCCGGCAGCGTCGCGGGCCTCGCGACCGGCGCCGGAGAGCTCACCGCCGCCGTCGGCGAGATCGCCCGCAGCGCGACGGAGGCCGCCGCCGTCGCCGCCGAGGCGCTCGACGCGGCGCGGGCGACCAACACCGCCGTGGCCGAGCTCGGCACCAGCTCGGCCGAGATCGGGGCGGTCATCCAGACCATCCGCGCGATCACCGACCAGACCAACCTGCTGGCGCTCAACGCGACGATCGAGGCGGCGCGGGCCGGCGAGAGCGGCAAGGGCTTCGCCGTCGTCGCCGGGGAGGTGAAGGAGCTCGCGCAGGGCACCGCCGCGGCCACCGCCGACATCACCCGCCGCATCGAGGCCATCCAGGCCGACACCGCCTCGGCGGTCGAGGCGATCGCGCGGATCACCGCCACCGTCGAGCGGATCAGCGCGACGCAGACGACCATCGCGTCGGCCGTCGAGGAGCAGACGGCGACCACCGGCGAGATGTCGCGGGCCGCCACGGAGGTGGCCACCGGGGCGCAGGGCATCGTCGGCGCGCTCGACGCCGTGAGCGCCTCGACGCAGAGCACCACCCGCAGCGCCCGCACCACCCGGGAGGCCACCGAGGACCTGCGCCGCGTGGCGGACGAGCTGACCGGCGTCGTCGGGCGCTTCCAGGTCTGACGCGGCCGGCGGATCCGCAGGGGCCCGCGCTGCGTCGGAGGAGGTGACCGCGCCCGACGACGACCGGAGCCTCCGATGGCCGCTCGCCCCCTCCGCACCGCCTGGCCCGTCCGCGCGGCGGCCGTCGCCGCCCTCGCCGTCGGCGCCGGCTCGCTGACCCTGCTGCCGGGCGGGTCCCCCACCGCCGCGGCCGCCGGCCTCGTCCCGTGGGCCGACTGCGACGCGCTCGTCGCGCACTACCGGGAGCAGCTCGAGCGGCAGGCGACGCCGTGGGGCGGCGGCGTCATCGCCTACGCCGAGGACACCTCCGGCGGTGCGATGGCCGCGGCCGAGGGGGCGCCGGTCCCCGCGGCGGCCCGCACCGGCGGCGCCGTCGGCACCGGGCCCACCGGCACGAACCTGCAGGAGGCCGGCGTCGACGAGCCGGACACCGTCAAGCTCTCCGGCGACCTCGTCCTCGCGTCCGCGGCCGGCCGGCTGCAGGTCCTGCGCGGCGGCCGGTCGCCCGAGCTGCTGTCGACCGTGGAGGTGGGCGACGGCGCGTCGTGGCCGGCCGAGCTGCTCGTCGACGGCGACCGGGTGCTGGTGCTCACGACGTCCTGGCGGCCGGCGCCGGGGCAGCCCGAGCCGGGCCCTGTCCCGGAGCCGGAGCCGGTGCCGGAGCCGGTCCCGGTGCCCGAGCCGCTCCCGGTCGAGCCGCTGCCGGTCGAGCCGCCCGGCCTGCCGACCGAGCCCGGGCCCCCGCC
>DATMKB010000125.1:0-5075 GCA_035553635.1 Mycobacteriales bacterium | reverse complement strand
ACGCGCACCTCGACGCCCCAGATCGGCTTGCCGATCGACAGGACCTTGCGCTGCTCGGCGTTGATGTTGAACGTCGTCGTGCTGGCGCTCTCGGACAGGCCGTAGCCCTCGAGGATGACGCAGCCGGGGAACTTCTCCTCGAACGCGCGGATGACCTCGCCCGGGATCGCCGCGCCGCCGCTGACGCCCACCCGCAGCGAGGACAGGTCGCGCCCGGCCGTGTCCATCTGCAGCAGGCCGAAGTACATCGTCGGGACGCCGCTGAAGATCGTGCAGCCGTGCTTCTCGACGGCGTCGACGACCGGCTCGAGCTCGAAGCGCGGGACGAGCACGATCGTGCCGCCGTACCGGACGCTCGTGTTGAGCACGCTGGACAGGCCGAAGACGTGGAACAGCGGCAGCACCGCCACGCCGATGTCGGTCTCCTGGAACTCGAACAGCTCGCCGGCCACGGTGCAGTTCATGTAGAGCTGGAAGTGGGTCAGCTCGGCGCCCTTGGGCTTGCCGGTGGTGCCGCTCGTGTAGAGCAGGACGGCGGTGTCGTCCGCCATCGTCGGGACGATCTCGCGGGTGTCGTCGGCGAAGTAGAGCTCGTCGTAGTGCTTGGTGCCCTCGGGCCGCTGGTCGTTGCCCGGCATGTTGACGACGTAGGTGGTGACGCCGTCGACGGCGCCCGCGCCCTTGACCGCCTCGTCGGCGAACATCTCGAAGGTCACGAGGATCTTCGCGTCGCTGTCCTCGAGGTGGTACTGCACCTCGGGCGCCCGCAGCAGCGGGTTGAGCGGGACCATGACCAGGCCCGCCTTGAGGATGCCGAAGTACGTGAACAGGAACTGCGGCAGGTTCGGCAGCTGCACCGCCACCTTGTCGCCGCGCTCGAGGCCGAGGCCGAGCAAGCTCGTCGCGATGCGTCCGGAGATCTCGTCGACCTGCGCGTAGGTGAACGTGAGGTCGTTGATGTGGCAGAGCGGCTTCTCGGGGTTCGCGGTGGCCGACTCGCGCAGCATGGTCGCCAGGTTGAAGGACATGGCGGAACCGTACGTGGCGGCCGTCACGCCCCGCACGGGTGCCCCGGACGCGCGACGACCCGGGCCTGCGCGGGCAGGACCGGGTCGTCGCGACGGGCGTCCGCCTAGGAGGCGGCGACCACCTGCAGGGTGATCGAGGCCTCGACCTCGGGGTGCACCTTGACAGTGGCGGTGTGCGTGCCCACGGCCTTGATCGGCGCGTCGAGCGACACGAGGCGGCGGTCGAGCTTCGGCCCGCCCGCCGCGGTGACGGCGTCGACGACGTCGGCCGTGGTGACCGAGCCGAACAGGCGGCCGCCCTCGCCGGCGCGGGCCGGCAGGGTGACCGTCAGGTCGGCGAGCTGGGCCTTGATCTGCTGGGCCTGGCCGAGGTCGCGGACCTCGCGGACCTCGCGGGCCCGGCGGATCGTGGCGACCTGCTTCTCGGCGCCCTTGGTGGCGCGGATCGCGAAGCCGCGGGGGACGAGGTAGTTGCGGCCGTAGCCGTCCTTGACCTCCACGACGTCGCCGGGCGCCCCGAGGTTCGGGACGTCCTGGGTGAGGATGAGCTTCACGTCAGACCCCCTAGCGCGCCGTGCTCGTGTACGGCAGGAGCGCCATCTCGCGGCTGTTCTTCACGGCCACGGCGACGTCGCGCTGGTGCTGCGAGCAGTTGCCCGACACCCGGCGCGCGCGGATCTTGCCGCGGTCCGAGATGTACTTGCGCAGCAGCGCGGTGTCCTTGTAGTCGACGTAGGCCACCTTGTCCTTGCAGAACTGGCAGACCTTCTTCTTCGGCTTGCGGGGCGGCGGCTTGGCCATCGCTCTCGATCTCCTGGGGTGTGGGTCTCTTAGAAGGGGGGCTCGTCGGACCAGCCGCCGGAGGACGCGGCGGGCGCGGGCGTGGACCACGGGTCGTCGTTGGAGGAGGACTGCTGCCCGCCGCCACCGCCGCCGCTGTTCCAGCCGCCACCGCCACCGCCGCCGAAGCCGCCTCCACCGCCGCCGCGCGAGGCCTTCGTGACCTTCGCGGTGGCCCACCGCAGCGAGGGACCGATCTCGTCGACCTCGAGCTCGACGACCGTGCGCTTCTCGCCCTCCTTCGTCTCGTACGAGCGCTGCTTGAGGCGGCCCTGGACGATCACCGAGGTGCCCTTGGTGAGGGACTCGGCGACGTTCTCGGCCGCCTGGCGCCAGACGGAGCAGCGCAGGAACAGCGCCTCTCCGTCCTTCCACTCGTTCGAGTTCTTGTCGAAGGTGCGGGGCGTCGACGCGACGGTGAAGTTCGCGACGGCCGCACCGCTGGGGGTGAAGCGGAGCTCGGGGTCCGCGGTGAGGTTGCCCACCACGGTGATGATCGTGTCGCCTGCCACGGCGGTCTCCTTGGGTCCCTTCCCGCTGGTCAGCGGGATCTCGTCGGTCGGGTGCGCGCCGTCAGCTCGGCGCCTGCGGGGAAGGGTCGGGGCGGTGCCGGCGGACCGGCGCCTCCCTGCCTCGTCTGCGTGTGACGGGGGCAGTGTGACGCGGAGGTCCGACAGGTTCGGCGGACTAGCGGATGTCGGGCCGGATGACCTTGGTGCGCAGGACCGACTCGTTGAGGTTGAGCTGGCGGTCCAGCTCCTTCATGACAGCCGGCTCGGCCGACAGGTCGACGACGGCGTAGATGCCTTCGGCGTTCTTGTCGATCTCGAACGAGAGCCGGCGACGGCCCCACACGTCGACCTTCTCGACCGTCCCGCCGCCCTGCCGGACGACGTTGAGGAACGTGTCGAGCGAGGGCGCGACGGTGCGCTCCTCGAGGTCGGGGTCGAGGATGACCATGAGCTCGTAACGACGCAAGATGACCCACCTCCTCCTGTGGACTGGCGGCCACGGTCTCTCCGTGGCAGGAGGGCGTTCTGCGTGCGAACCGTCAGAGGCTAGCAGCGACCGGCCGCGGGGCGCCGGGCTGCGCGGCCGGCTCGGCCAGCAGCACCCGGGCGAGCAGCGACGCGACGCCGACGACGGCCAGCGCCGCGAGCGTCGCCGGCAGGCCGACGCCGCGGCTCGTGCCGACGCCGGGCAGCGGGCCGGGCTCGGCCGCGACGACCTCGCGACGGGCCGCCGGCGTCGGCGCCGCGGTGCCGGGCAGGGCCACCGACGGCGGCACGAGCGGCTCGTCGAGCGGCGCCGGCGGCGCCTCGAGGCCGCTGACGAGCGGCGGCAGGTCGGACGCCGCCACCGGGGCCTCGGCGGGCGGTGCGGCGGGCGCGTCGGGCCCGGCGGTGTCGGCGGGCGGCGGCGCGGCGGCCGGCGAGGGGGCGGCTGGAGCGGGCGCGGGCCGCGGCGAGGCGGCGGCCGGCGCCGTCACGACGACCCGGCCGGTCACCTCGCTGGCGAGCACCGCGCCGCCGCGGCGGTCGACGAACAGGTAGGTGCCGGCCGCCGGGAAGACGACGGGCGCGCTCGCCGCGCCGGGGGCGATCGGGCCCGACTCGTACTGCCACGCCGTGCTGCCGTCCTGCTGCACGGCCCGGACGGCGTGCGGCGGCGCGAGCGGACCGCTCTCCCCGTTGACGAAGCGGACGCTGTCGCCAGGGGCGATCGCCACCGGGGCCGGCGCGTCGGCGGTGAGCACGACGTCGACGGTGCGGGCCGCCGACGCCGGCCCGGCCAGCAGCAGCGAGGACGCCAGCGCGGCGAGCAGGGCCGTGAGAAGGGCGGCGAGGCGGCGGGGCACGAGGTCCATGGTGCGTTCCTGTTCGGCGCGGCGCCCTCCGGGTCCTGCTCCTAGCCTGGGCGCGTGCTGCGTCTGGGTGCCCACCTGAAGTCCGACGACCCGGCCGCGGGGGCCGCCGAGCGCGGGGCGGAGGTCGTGCAGGTCTTCCTCGGCGACCCGCAGTCGTGGAAGAAGCCGGAGATCAGCGACGCCCTGCGGGCGCAGTGCGCGCAGCTCGCCGAGGACGGCGTCGGGCTCTACGTGCACGCGCCGTACATCGCCAACGTGGCGTCGACGAACAACCGGATCCGCATCCCCTCGCGCAAGATCCTGCTGCAGCACGCGGAGGCCGCGGCCTCGCTCGGGGCGGCCGGGCTCGTGGTGCACGGCGGGCACGTGACGGCCGGCGACGACCCGCAGGCCGGCGTCGAGAACTGGGTCAAGACCTTCGAGCGGATGGAGTGCCCGCTGCCGGTGCTCGTCGAGAACACCGCCGGCGGCGACCTCGCGATGGCCCGGCGGCTCGAGGCGGTGGCGCGGCTGTGGGACGGCATCGGCGGGTTCGCCGGCGTCGGCTTCTGCCTCGACACCTGCCACGCGCACGCCGGCGGCGAGGAGCTGGTCGACGTCGTCGACCGGGTCGAGGCGATCACCGGGCGGATCGACCTCGTGCACTGCAACGACTCCCGCGACGCCTTCGGCTCGGGCGCCGACCGGCACGCCAACCTCGGGCAGGGGCAGATCGACGTCGAGCTGATCGTCGCGGTGGTGCGCGCGGCGGGGGCGGACGTCGTCGTCGAGACGCCGGGCGGTGCCGAGGGCCAGGCGGCCGACCTCGCCCTGCTGCGCGAGCGCCTCGCGTCCTGACGGCGCCGGGTCAGCCGCGGCGGCGCAGCGCTGCGGCCACCCCCAGGAGCACGAGACCCCCCAGCGCGGCCGCCGGCAGGCCGGTCGCGGGGAGCCGCCGGACCGGGGCGGCCACCACCGACGGCGCGCGCGGCACCGGCGCCGCGCCGCCCTCCGACCGCGCGGCCGTGAACGCCACCACCTGCTGGAAGGTCGGCCGGTTCTGCCAGTCGATCTCCCGCGTGCCCACGACGCCGGCCGTCGTCGGGCGGATGTTGTCCTGGGACTTGGCGTAGGTCCACCGCGAGGAGTCGGGCGTCCCCTGCTGGGCGGCCTCGCGCGCGACCGCCGCGGTGAAGGACGCCCGCAGCGACGCGCGGCAGGTGGCGAGGTCGCCGCAGTAGGCGCGCGACGGCGCCGCCACCACCGGCCGGCCCAGCACGCGGCGCAGCTCCTTGGAGGCGTAGCCGTACCAGGCGACGTTGTTCCAGGCCGAGCCCAGGCCGAGCCGGGGGTGGTCGTCG
>DATMKB010000124.1:0-8291 GCA_035553635.1 Mycobacteriales bacterium | reverse complement strand
TGCTGCTGGTCGGCGGCGGCGCGCGGTCGGCGGCCGTGCGCGCGGTGCTGCCGTCGCTGCTCGGGCTGCCCGTGGTGGTGCCGCCGCCGGGCGAGCACGTCGCCCTCGGCGCCGCCCGGCAGGCGGCCTGGGCCCTCACCGGGGCGCTGCCCGACTGGCGCCTCGACGCGCCCGTGCACGAGCCGGACACCGACGGTGCCGCGGTGCGCGCGGCGTACGCGCAGGCGCGCGACAGGGAGGTGGCCCGGTGAGCCTGGGCTGGGGCATCGCGGCCACCGGGCGCATCGCGCGCACCGTCGGCACGGTCGTCGCCGAGCACCCGGACATGCACGTGGCGGCGGTCGGGTCGCGCGACCCGGGGCGGGCCGCGGCGCTGGCCGCCGACCTGGGGGCGGCGCGCAGCCACGGCTCCTACGAGGCGCTCGTGCGCGACGACGCCGTGCAGGCCGTCTACGTCGCCACGCCGCACGCCCAGCACGCCGAGGTGGTGCTCGCCGCGCTGGAGGCCGGCAAGGCGGTGCTCTGCGAGAAGCCGCTGACGCACGACCTGCCCGAGACCGAGCGGCTCGTGGCCGCGGCCCGGCGCTCGGGCGCCTTCCTCATGGAGGGCATGTGGATGCGGTTCAACCCGCTCGTGCGCCGGCTCGTCGGCCTCGTGCGCGACGGCTCGCTCGGCGAGCCGCGGTCGCTGCACGCGAGCATCGGCTTCCCGGCGCCGCCGGACCCGAGCGGGCGGCTGTGGGCCCCGGAGCTCGGTGGCGGCGCGCTGCTCGACATCGGCGTCTACACCGTCGACCTCGCCCGCCTGCTGCTCGGCGACGTCGTCGACGTGCGCGCCCGCGGCTCGCTGGGGCCGACCGGCGTCGACGCCGAGTCGTCGCTCGCCCTGACGACCGCGAGCGGTGCGCACGCGCTGCTCGACCAGTCGCTGCGCACCCGCATGCCCACCACCGCGGTCCTGTCCTGCTCGCGCGGCTGGGCCGAGCTGTCCGCGTCGTTCTACGCGCCGACCCGCATGGTCGTGCAGGTCGGGGACGAGGAGCCGGTCGAGCACGAGGTCCCCGACCGCCGGGCCGGGTTCGTCGGCGAGCTCGAGGAGGTGGCGCGCTGCCTGCGCGAGGGCCGCACCGAGAGCGACGTGGTGCCGCTGGACGAGACGGTCGCGACGATGCGCGTGCTCGACGAGGCCCGCCGGCAGCTCGGGTGATGCGCACCGCCCTGATCGGCTACGGGCTCGGCGGCCGGGTCATCCACCGGCCGCTGCTCCAGGCCGTCCCGGACGTCGCGCTCACGCACGTCGTCACCGCCGACCCGGAGCGGCGGGCGCAGGCCGCCGCCGACGTGCCGGGCGCGGCGCTGCTCGCCTCCCCGGACGAGCTGTGGGCGCGCGCCGACGAGTACGACGCCGTCGTCGTGGTCACCACCAACGACGCCCACGTGCCGCTCGCCACCGCGGCGCTCGACCTCGGCAAGGCCGTCGTGGTGGACAAGCCGCTGGCCGTCACCGCCGACGAGGCCGCGGGCCTGGTCGCGCACGCCGCGCAGGTGGGCCGGCCGCTGTCGGTGTTCCACAACCGCCGCTGGGACAGCGACACCCTCACCGCCCGCGACCTGCTCGCCGACGGCGCGCTGGGGGAGGTGCACCGGCTCGAGTCGCGCTTCACGCGGTTCCGGCCGGAGGTGGTGGACCGCTGGCGGGAGCGACCCGGCGGCGGCGGGGTGCTGCTCGACCTCGGCACCCACCTGGTCGACCAGGCGGTGCAGCTCCTCGGCCCGGTAGACTCCGTGCACGCCGACGTCGCCGTCCGGCGCGCGGGGGCCGTGGTCGACGACGACGTCCTGCTCGTGCTGCAGCACGCCTCGGGCGCGGGCTCGCTGCTGTGGTGCTCGACCGCCGCGCCGTGGACCGGGCCGCGCCTCGTGCTGCAGGGCAGCCGCGCCGGCTGGGTCAAGGAGCAGCTCGACGGCCAGGAGGCCGCCCAGCGCGACGGCGTCCCCCTGCCGCCCGAGCCCGACGGCGCGCTCTGGGACGCGTCCGGCGCCCGGCCGGTGCCGAGCCGCCAGGGCGACTGGGCGGCCTTCTACCGCGGCTTCGCCGCCGCGGTGCGCGGCGAGGGCCCGGTCCCGGTCGACCCCGCCGACGCCGTCGCGGTGCTGCGCGTGCTCGAGGCCGCGCAGGTCTCGGCGCGCGAGCGGTCGGTGGTGGCCGTCTCCCCGGGCTGAGCGGTTCGGCCGCAGGCGGCCGGGGAGGACCGGGGCGTGCGCGCCAGGACGACGGACGTCGACGGGGTCACCGTCCGCTGGCTCGAGCAGGGCGAGGGGACGCCGGTCGTGCTGGTGCACGGCATCCCGACGTCGCCGGCGCTGTGGCGCCACGTCGTGCCCCGGCTGCCCGGGCTGCGCGTGCTCGCCCTCGAGATGACCGGCTACGGCGAGAGCATCCCGGCCGGGGCCGGGCAGGACCTGTCGCTGTCGGCGCAGGCCGACCGGCTCCGGGCCTGGGTGCAGCAGCTGGGCCTCGGCCCGGTCGTGCTCGCCGGTCACGACCTCGACGGCGGCGTCGTGCACATCGCCGCGGTGCGCCGGCCCGACCTGTGCGCGGGGCTCGTCGTCACCAACGGCGTGGGCGACGACTCCTGGCCGGTGCCGGAGGTGAGGGCGCTGCGCACCGCCGCCCCCGTGCTGTCACGGGTGCCGGCCCCGCTCCTGCGCCCGGGCTTCGCGCTGCTGCTGGCGCGCGGGCACGACGACGCCGGCGTCGGCAAGGAGTCGTTCGGCGTGCACTACCGCCCCTACGCCGAGCACGGCGGCGGCGCGGCGCTGGCCCGCCAGGTGGTGGCGCTGGACGTCCGCGACACGCTGGCGGTGCAGGACCGGCTGCCGTCGCTGCGGGTGCCGGCGCGGGTGGTGTGGGGCACGGCCGACCGCTTCCAGCAGGTCCGCTACGGCGAGCGCTTCGCCCGCGACCTCGGGACCGCGCTGCGGCGCATCGAGGGCGGCAAGCACGTCACGCCCGAGGACCACCCCGACGTCGTCGCCGAGGAGCTCCGGGCCCTCGCGGCCGAGGTGGCCGGGCGCTGAGGCGCCGCCGGCGGGGGTGCGGCAGGCGTCAGGCGTGCGCCGGGCACACCCGGCGCTCGCCGGCCGCGCGCACGACGCGGCGGGTGGCCGGGTTCGGGCACGGCGCGAGCAGGGTGCCGGCGTAGACCTGGCAGGTGGTGCGCGTCCCGGCGGTGGCGGTGCGCTCGAGCAGGCTCGTGGTCATGGAGGTCTCCCTGTGCTGTCGGCCGCGCCCCGTTGCGCGCCCGTCGGCTCGTCCAGCGTGACATGCGAACGACGCTTTCGTCATGCGTTCGTCATGAAGAAGGGCCGACGTGAGCGCGATCTGCCGACGGGCGGCCGGCGGCGTCGGCCCGCAGGATGAGGAGGACGCACCCGCTCGACCCCTCAGGAGGACCCGTGCGCCCCGCCCCGCTCGCCGTGCTGCTCGCCGCCGGGCTCGCCCTCGCCGGCTGCGGTGACGCCGGCGACGCCGGCGACCCCACCGTCGCGCCGGCCAGCAGCGCCCCGTCGTCGACCGCCGCGCCCTCGCCGGCCGCCGGCAGCGCGCAGGACGTCGCGTTCCTGTCGGGCATGGTCCCGCACCACGAGCAGGCGGTGGAGATGGCGGAGCTGGTGCTCGCGAAGGACCCGTCGCCGCCGGTGCGCGCGCTCGCCGAGCGCATCCGCGCCGCGCAGGACCCGGAGGTCGCCGAGATGCGCGGCATGCTCGACCGCCTCGGCGCGGGCGGGCACGGCGGCGGGCACGGCGGCGGGCACGGGGACGGCGCCGCCCACGGCGGGATGATGACCGAGGAGCAGCTGGCGCAGCTGCGGGCGGCCGAGGGCGCGGAGGCCGAGCGGCTCTTCCTCGAGCTCATGGTCGAGCACCACCGCGGCGCGGTCGAGGCCGCGGACGCGCAGGTGGCGCAGGGCCAGGACGCCGAGGCGGTCGCGCTGGCGCGCCGGATCCGCGAGGTGCAGCAGGCGGAGGTCGACGAGATGACCGCCCTGCTGCGCCGGCTCTGAGCCGCTCCGGGACGTCCGCCGGCGGGTGACCCGCGCCGGAGCGGGTAGCCCGCCCGGCATGTCGACACCGTCTGCGACACCGTCCCCGACGTCGGACGGCAAGGACACCGGCGCCGTCCTCGCGCTCGTCCTCGCCTTCGTGGTCCCGCCGCTCGGCGCGGTCCTCGGGATGACCGGCCGCGGCGGCCGTCCCCTGTCGGGGCTCCGCCTGGCCGCGGTGGGCATCGGCGTGGTGCTCACCGTGCTCTCGGTGCTGGTCCTGGTCATGGTGTTCGCCGGGACGAACGCCACCGAGCAGGGCCGCTGACGCCTCAGCGGTAGACGGGCTCCTCCCGGGCCTGCAGGGCCTCGGTGAGCAGCGCGACGAGCGCCTCGAGCTGCACGTCGGACGACGACGCGACCTCCTCGTCGGAGCCGTCGAGCGCCCGGGCGGCGAGCCCGGCCTTCGTGTCGAGCAGCTCGGCGATCTTCGCGTCGAGGGTCTGCGCGGCGATGATGCGCCAGGCCGTGACCGGCTGGTCCTGCCCGATGCGGTGCACGCGGTCGATGGCCTGCGTCTGCTCGGCGTCGGTCCACGACAGCTCGGCCAGCACCACGTTCGACGACACCTGCAGGTTGAGCCCGACGCCGGCCGCCGACAGCGAGCAGACGATGACCGCGACCGAGGGGTCCTTGACGAAGGCGTCGATGGCCTCCGTGCGGGCCCGGGGCGTCTGGTCGCCGCGCACCGACCGGTGCGCGAGGCCCCGCTCGGTGAAGACCTGCTCGGCGGCGTCCATGACGTCGACGTGCTTGGCGAAGAACACGACCTTGCCGACGTTGCGGGCCAGCTGCGCGGCGTAGTCGGCGGCGAGGCCGGCCTTGGCCTGGCCGATGCGCCGCATCATCGTGAAGACGTTCTCCTCGCCGCTGCCGCTCTCCTTGGCCTCCTGGCGCTCCCAGGCGGCGACGCGGCGGACGAGGTCGAGGTCGATGCCCTCCGCCGGCGCACCGGCGTCGCGGGCCGCGATGGCGCTGTCGTAGCGCTTGACCAGGCGGCGGGCCAGCACGCGCTCGGCCTCGCGCACCGAGCGGCCGAGGGCGCCGTCGAGCTCGACGGGCAGGTCGGCGATGCGGCGGGCCGGGATGTCGGCGGCGACGTCGACCTTGCGGCGGCGCACGATGCCCATGTCGATGACGGCCTGGCGCGCCGCCGGGTAGAACTCCGACTCGCTCGGGGTGGAGCCGTTCTCCTCGAGCGCCGCCATGAGCTGCGGGCCCGGCTCGTCGTCGCCGATCCAGCCGAGGAACTGCCAGATGGCGAGGAAGTCCTCGATGTCGTTGATGAGCGGCGTGCCGGTGAGCGCCATGAGCAGCGGCCGCACGGTGCGCAGCCGGATCCGCTCCGACAGCGACAGCACGTGCCGCGACCGCTGCGACGACTTGTTCTTGATGAAGTGCGCCTCATCGACCACCATCCCGCGGAACCCGAACGTGCCGAGCCAGCCGACGTGGCGGTCGAGCACCTCGTAGTTCACGACGACGACGTCGGAGAAGCCGTCGACGTCCTCGCCGTCGCCGTGCACGACGGTGGCCGAGCGGTGCGGGACCCACAACCGCGCCTCGCGGGCCCACGACGTCTTGACGACGTTCGGCACCACGACGAGCAGGGGGTAGGCGTCCGCCGCCTCGGCGGCGAGCAGCGCCTGCGCGGTCTTGCCGAGGCCCGGCTCGTCGGCCAGCAGGAACGTGCGGTGGCCCTGCGCGGCCGCGGCGACCACCTGCGCCTGGTGCGGCATGAGCTCGCGCCCGCCGGGCGCCTCGAGCGAGCGGGGGAACGGCAGGTCCATGCACGACGTCGCGCCGCCGGACGCCGTCTCGAAGGCGCGCAGCAGCGGGCCGAGCAGCTCCCAGGTGGCGAGCAGCCGCGGCCGCGGGGCCGGCGGCGGCGCGGAGAAGTCGGGCTCGAGGAAGGGGTTCGCGAGCTGCCGGGCGATCACCGACTGCGGCACGACCTGGCGGTCGGCGCGGGGTGCGGCCGGGTCGCTGCCGGCGCGCTGCGCGGGCGGGGCGGCCGGCTCGGGGGCGTCCTCGAGCCCGGCGGCCAGGCGCATCTCGCGCAGCACCGAGCGGGTGTCGAGGTCGGGCTGGGCGTCCTCGGTGAGCAGCGTCATCATCGAGTGGTCGCGCGCGGCGGTGCGGGCCAGCACCGTCGCGACGCCGTCGAGCCGCTTGAGCGCGTCGGCGCGGCGGGCGTCGGGCAGGTCGGCGGCCTGCAAGCGGGCGCGCTCCTCGCGCACCAGCAGCGCGACCGCGTGGAAGGTGCTGCGCGTCGAGGGCCGCACGCGGCCGCGCTGCACCGCCACCTCGACCTCGCGCACCGCCTTCGACAGCACGGCCAGCACGGGCTGCACGCCCCCCTGCGGGCGGCGGGCGGCCGAGGACGACCGGCCGGAGGACCTGCCCCGGGACGGGCGGCGGTCTGCGGTGGCCACGCACCTCTCCTGACGTCGGTGGACGGCGGCCCGGACGGCTGCCGCTGCGCCCCGGCGGCGGCGTCCGCCGCGAGGCGCTCGAGCACGCGCGCGCCCGTCCGGCCGGGGCCGGCGCCGGTCGCGGGTCTCGGCGCCGGAGGGGCACCCGGCCCGCGGCTCGCCCCGGACGGCGGGGCCGGTCGCGGGAGGACCGGCCGGGCTGCCGGCGCAGGCGAGGCCGGGCGTGCCCGACCAGCGTACGGCCCGGGACCGTCCGCCGCGGCCGGACGCGCGGGACCGGGCCGGACCCGGGCCCGCGCGGTCGGCTAGGGCCGGCCCTGCGGCCGGCCGGCCGGAGCGCCGGAGCGCCGCCGGCGGGGACCCGCCGCCACGGCCGCCGCGACCGAGCGCACCGGCCCGGCGGGAGCCGCCGGAGCGGGGGAGGCCGGGACGACCACCGGCGTGCCGGACGTCGCGAGCTCGCGCACGGCCGGGTGGCCGACGACGACGCTCACGGCGCTGGCCTGCACGGCGGCCTTCTCGCGCATGCGCTGGTGCTCGACCACCTGCTCCGGCAGCACGAGCGACAGCACGGTGCCGCTCGCCCCGGCCCGCGCGGTGCGGCCCGACCGGTGCAGGTAGTCCTTGGGGTCGGCCGGCGGGTCGTAGTGCACGACGAGGTCGACGTCGTCGACGTGGATGCCGCGGGCGGCGACGTCGGTGGCCACGAGCACCCGCGTGCTGCCGGTGGTGAAGGCGTCGAGCGCGCGGCGCCGCTGGTTCTGGTTGAGGTTGCCGTGCAGCGCGACGGCCGGCGCACCGGCGCGGCCGAGCTGCTTGGCGAGCCGGTCGGCGCCGTGCTTGGTGCGCACGAAGAACAGCGTGCGCCCGGGGCGGGCGGCGATCTCGGCGCTCACCGGCACCTTGGCCTCGGCCTGCAGCGCGAACACGCGGTGGTCCATGTCCTCGACCGGCGAGGTGTCGGGCGCGACGGCGTGCACGGCCGGGTCGACGAGGTGCTCGCGGACCAGGGCCTCGACGCCGCGGTCGAGGGTGGCGGAGAACAGCAGCCGCTGACCGCTGCGCGGGGTCTGGCCGAGCAGCCGGCGCACGACCGGCAGGAAGCCGAGGTCGGCCATGTGGTCGGCCTCGTCGAGCGCGACGACGTCGACGGCGTCGAGCCGGCACTCGCCCTGCGCGATGAGGTCCTCGAGCCGCCCGGGCGTCGCGATGACGACGTCGACGGCCCGGCGGAGCGCGGCCACCTGCCGGGTCATGGACGCGCCGCCGTAGACGGCCGCCAGCGAGACGCCCAGGGGCTGGGCGAGCGGCTGCAGGGCGTCGTGCACCTGCTGCGCGAGCTCGCGCGTCGGGACGAGCACCAGGCCGCGGGGGCGGCCCGTCGACGAGCGGCCGCCGGCGAGGCGGGCCAGCAGCGGGAGGCCGAAGGCGAGCGTCTTGCCCGAGCCGGTCTGGCCGCGGGCGAGCACGTCGCGGCCGGCGAGCGCGTCGGGGACGGCGCGCACCTGGATGGCGAAGGGCGCGGGCATGCCGCGGCGGGCGAGCGCCGTGACGAGGCGCTCGGGCAGGCCGAGCTCGGCGAAGGTGGTGGCGGGAGCGGGCTCGGCCGCGGCGCGGGCCGCGGCGGTGTCGAGCGCCTGCTCGAGCGCGGAGGCCTGGGGCGCGCGGGGCGCGGGGGCGGTGCTGCGGCGCGGGGCGCCGGAGCGGCCGCCGGCCGCGGGCCGGGCCGGGCGCCCCGCGCCGCAGCAC
>DATMKB010000123.1:0-3885 GCA_035553635.1 Mycobacteriales bacterium | reverse complement strand
ACGCCGTCGAGCAGGGCGTTGCCGGGCGAGCCCGGCGCCAGCGGCGACGACGGCGAGGCCGAGTCGTGCCGCACCAGCACGAGCGGCCGTCCGGCCTCGCGCCAGGCCGCCACGAGGGCGCGGAGGTTGTCCTCGCACTCGGGGTTGTCGCGACGGCCCCAGTAGCCGGCGTCGGCGAAGCCCTGCTGGGCGTCGACCACCACCAGCGCGGTCCGGTCGGAGATCACCGGGGTCCCCGCCGCGTCGTGAGCGCAGCGAGCGACGTGGTGGGGTGGTTCACCGGGGTCCCCGCCGCGTCGTGAGCGCAGCGAGCGACGTGGTGGGGTGGTTCACCGGGGACGGCGCAGGCCGAGCGGGTCCGGCCCGGTGGCCGGCGGCTGGCCGAGCCCGCCGGACAGCCCCGGCGGGAGGCGGAAGCCCGGCGGCAGGCCCTGCGGCAGCGCCGCCGGACCCGGCTCGCGCGGCGCGGCGACCGGCTTCGGCCCGCCGACGCGCCCTGGCCCCTTCTTGCCCTTCTTGCCGCCCTTCTGCTGGGCGCGCTTGGCCTTGCGGCCCCCGCCGCCCATGCCCGGCAGGCCGGCCATGCCGCCCATCTGCTTCATCATCTTCTGGGCGTCGTAGAAGCGGTCGACGAGGTTGTTGACCTCCGTCACCGTCGTGCCGGAGCCCTTCGCGATGCGCGAGCGGCGCGAGCCGTTGAGGATCTTGGGCGAGCGGCGCTCCTGCGGCGTCATCGACTGGATGATCGCGGCGATGCGGTCGAGGTCCTTGTCGTCGACCTGCGCCAGGGCCTCCTTGATCTGGCCGCCCATGCCCGGGAGCATCCCGAGCAGGCTGGTCAGCGAGCCCATCTTCTTGATCTGCTTCATCTGCTCGAGGAAGTCCTCGAGGTCGAAGTCCTCGCCGGCCGACAGCTTGCCGGCCATCTTCTCGGCGGTGGCCTGGTCGAAGCTCTTCTCGGCCTGCTCGATGAGCGTGAGCACGTCGCCCATGCCGAGGATGCGCGAGGCCATCCGCTCGGGGTGGAAGACGTCGAAGTCCTTGAGCTTCTCGCCGGTGCTCGCGAACATCACCGGCTGCCCGGTGAGGTGCCGCACCGACAGGGCCGCACCACCGCGGGCGTCGCCGTCGAGCTTGGTGAGCACGACGCCGGTGAAGCCGACGCCGTCCTGGAAGGCCTGCGCCGTGACGACGGCGTCCTGGCCGATCATCGCGTCGACGACGAACAGGACCTCGTCGGGCTGCACGGCGGCGCGGATGTCGGCGGCCTGCTGCATCATCTCGGCGTCGATGCCGAGGCGGCCGGCGGTGTCGACGACGACGACGTCGTGGTTCATCCGGCGCGCGTGCTCGACGCCGGCGCGCGCGACCGCCACCGGGTCGCCCGGCTGCGCGGCGGCGCTCACGCCCGCGGCGTTCGTGCCCGGGTGCGGCGCGAAGACGTCGGCGCCGGCCTGCCCGCCCACCACCTGCAGCTGCTGCACGGCGTTCGGGCGCTGCAGGTCGCAGGCGACGAGGAGCGGCGCGTGGCCCTGGCCCTTGAGCCAGAGCGCGAGCTTGCCGGCGAGCGTGGTCTTGCCCGCGCCCTGCAGGCCGGCGAGCATGATCACGGTCGGCGGGGTCTTGGCGAGCCGCAGGTGCCGGGTGTCGCCGCCGAGGATGCCGATGAGCTCCTCGTTCACGATCTTGATGACCTGCTGCGCCGGGTTCAGGGCCTGCGAGACCTCCGCGCCGCGCGCGCGCTCCTTGACGCGGGAGATGAACTCCTTGACCACCGGCAGCGCGACGTCGGCCTCGAGCAGCGCGATGCGGATCTCGCGCGCGGTCGCGTCGATGTCGGCGTCGGAGAGCCGGCCCTTGCCCCGCAGGGAGGTGAAGACCTTGTCGAGCCGGTCGGACAGGGTGTCGAACATCAGTCCCCTGACGTCGGAGGAGGGATGCCCAGGGTAGTCAGGCGGACGGGCCGTGCAGCGCGCCGAGCCCGCGCTCGAGGTGGCGCACGCCCTGCACCGCGGACCCGACGACGGAGGCGAACGAGAGCACGAGCAGCCGGTCGGCCTCGTCGAAGGCGTCGACCTCCGTGGAGTCGACCTGCAGGACCCCCACGATGCGCCCCTCGGCCACGAGCGGCACGCCGTAGTAGCTGCGCACGCCGGTCGACGTGCTGCGCGTCCGCCGCCCCGCCGGCACCGCCGACACGATGGTGATGTCGGGCAGGTAGCGGGGCTCTCCGGTGACCGCGATGGTCCCGCCGATCCCCTGCCCCAGCGGGACGCAGGCCGCGAGGGCCTCGGGGGTCGCCGGCGGCCGGGTGGCGGCGAGCCGCAGGACCTCGCCCTCGACGAGCTGGACCGAGCCGCCGGTGAAGCGCACCACCGTCCCCAGCGCGTCGAGCGCCCGGTCGAGGACGCTGTCGAGGTCGACGCAGGCCGTGACGTCCCGCGCGGCGTCGAGCAGGAGCCGGAACCGGCGGGCCGGGTCGAGCACGCGGCTGACCGGGGCGGTCAGCGGCGCACGCGGCCGGGGGACGGCGGCGGACGCCACCGAGGCGGCGATCGTGTCCGCCACCTGCGCCGCGGGCATCGGCCGGGCGAGCAGGAAGCCCTGCGCCTCGTCCACCCGCGCACGACGCAGGGCCTGCAGCTGGTCCGGGTGCTCGACCCCCTCGGCGATGACGCGCAGCCCGAAGGCCTCGGCCATCGCGACGACGCTGCTGACGATCGCCGCGCTGCCGGTGTCCGTCGCCACGTCCGCGACGAAGGAGCGGTCCACCTTCACGACGTCGACGGGGAGCCGCGCCAGGTAGGAGAGCGAGGCGTGACCGGTGCCGAAGTCGTCGAGCGCCACGCGCAGGCCGAGGTCGCGCAGGGGCGCGAGCGCCGCAGCGGCCGTCCCGATGTCCTCCGCCAGCGCCGACTCGGTGACCTCGAGCGTCAGCCGGCCGGGATCGACACCCGCGTCGGCGAGGGCCGCGCCGACCCGCCTCGGCAGGTCGGGGTCGAGCAGCTGGCGGACCGACACGTTCACCGCGACCCCGGGCACGGCGCCGTGCGGCCCGGCCGGCCACTGCGCGGCGTCGCGCAGCGCCCGGGCCAGCACGCGGTCCCCCAGGGCCAGGACGAGGTCGCTGTGCTCGGCGACGGGGACGAACGTCGACGGCGGCACGGGCCGACCGGAGTCGTCGGTCCACCGCGCGAGTGCCTCGCAGCCGACCACCCGGCCGGTGGTGACGTCGACGACCGGCTGGTGCACGACGTCGAGGCGGTCCTGCTCGACCGCGCGGCGCAGGGCCAGCTCCAGCGACGACGCGCGGGCGGCCTGCTCGGCGAGCTCCGCCCGGGCGAGCACGGCCCGCGCACCACCGGCCCGCTTGGCCGCCAGCAGGGCGGCGTCGGCCTGGCGCAGCAGGACGACGACCTCGGCCGGCCCGGCCCGCCCCGGGCAGACCGCCACCCCGGCGCTCGCGGCCGGCCGCACGACGCCGCCCGGCAGGCTGACCGGCTCGGCCAGTGCGGCCAGGGCCCCGCGCGCGAGGTCGAGGGCCGCGTCGCCGTCGGCCAGCCCCGGGACCACCAGGCCGAAGACGTCGCCACCCAGGCGCACCGCCTCGGCGTGCTGTCCCGCGGCCCTGCGGAGCCGCGCAGCGACCTCGACGAGCAGCCGGTCCCCCGCCGCCGGGCCGAGGGCGTCGTCGACGACGCGGAACCGGTCGAGCGCGAGGAGGACCAGCGCCGCGGGTCCCTGGGAGAGGGCGGACTCCAGCCGTCGCAGCGCCCAGGGACGGTCCGGCAGACCGGTGAGCCCGTCGCGGCGCAGCGCGTCGGCGACCCGGCGGTCGGCCTGCCGGCGGACCAGTGCCCGCACGGCAGCGGCGCCCGCCACCAC
>DATMKB010000122.1:0-8305 GCA_035553635.1 Mycobacteriales bacterium | reverse complement strand
GCGAAGTCGGCCGTGATGGGTCCGGCGCAGCTGGCCGGCGTGCTGTCGATCGTCTCGCGGCAGTCGGCCGAGGCGCGCGGCCTGCCCTTCGACGAGGAGGCCGACGCGCAGATGCGCGAGCTGGTGGAGGCGCAGATCGAGAAGGAGTCGCTGGCGCTGGCCAACACCGGCCGCGTCTACGACGACGGCATCATCGACCCGCGCGACACGAGGACCGTGCTGGGCCTGTGCCTGTCGGTGGTGCACAACCAGGTCGTCGAGGGGGCGGACGGGTTCGGGGTGTTCCGGCTGTGAGCGTCACCCGCGTCCTGGTCGCCAACCGCGGCGAGATCGCCCGGCGCGTCCTCCGGTCCTGCCGCGAGCTCGGGCTCGGCACCGTCGCCGTCTTCTCCGACGCCGACGAGGCGATGCCGCACGTGCGCGAGGCCGACGCCGCCGTCCGGCTGCCGGGCGCTGCGCCGTCCGACACGTACCTGCGCGCCGACCTGCTCGTGCAGGCGGCGCTCGCCACCGGCGCCGACGCCGTGCACCCCGGCTACGGCTTCCTGTCGGAGGACGCGTCCTTCGCGCGCGCCGTCGTCGACGCCGGGCTCACCTGGGTCGGCCCGCCGCCGGACGCCGTCGAGGCGATGGGCAGCAAGCTGCGCGCGAAGGCGCTCATGGCGCAGGCGGGGGTGCCCGTGCTGCCCGGCGGCGACGTCACCGGGCTCTCCGGCGACGCGCTGCACGAGGTGGCGGAGCGGGCTGGCTACCCGGTGCTCGTCAAGGCGAGCGCGGGTGGCGGCGGCCGCGGCATGCGCGTCGTGCAGCGCGCCGAGGACCTCGCCGAGGCGGTCGCGAGCGCGCAGCGCGAGGCCGAGCAGGCGTTCGGCGACGGCACCGTGTTCGTCGAGAGGTACGTCGAGCGGCCCCGGCACGTCGAGGTGCAGGTGGTGGCCGACGCCCACGGCGAGGTAGTGGCGCTGTTCGAGCGCGACTGCTCGGTGCAGCGCCGGCACCAGAAGGTGGTCGAGGAGGCGCCGTCGCCCGTCGTCGACGAGGCGCTGCGGGCACGGCTGTGCGACGCCGCCGTCGCGGCGGCGAGGGCCGTCGGCTACGAGGGCGCCGGCACGGTCGAGTTCGTCCTGTCGCCGGACGGCGAGCCGTACTTCCTCGAGATGAACACCCGCCTGCAGGTGGAGCACCCGGTGACCGAGCTCGTCACCGGGCTCGACCTCGTGCGGCTGCAGCTGCTCGTCGCCGCCGGCGAGCCGCTGCCGGCCGAGGTGCGGGAGGCGCGGCTGTCGGGGCACGCCGTCGAGGTGCGCCTGTACGCCGAGGACGCCACCGCCGGGTTCCTGCCGGCCACCGGCGTGCTGCACCGCTTCGAGGTTCCCGACGGCGTCCGCGTCGACAGCGGCGTCGAGTCGGGGTCGGTGGTCGGCACGCACTACGACGCGATGCTCGCCAAGGTCGTGGCGCACGGCGCCACGCGCGCCGAGGCGTCCGCGCGCCTGGCCGACGCCCTCGCCCGCGCCCGGCTGCACGGCGTCACCACCAACCGCGACCTGCTCGTGCGGCTGCTGCGGTCGGACGCCTGGCGCTCCGCCGACGTCGACACCGGGTTCTTCGACCGGCACGACCCGGCGGTGCTGGGCCGCCCGCTCACCGACGACGTCCCGGGTGCCGTGGCGCTGCACGCGGCCGCCGCCGCACTGGCGGCGCAGGCGGGCCGGCGCGAGGGCGCGCGACCGGCCGTGCCCTCGGGCTTCCGCACCGTGCCGACGTCGCCGCAGCGGGTGGTCTACGCGGTGGGCGGCGAGGACGTCGAGGTCGCCTACGCCTTCCGGCGCAGCGGCCTGTCGCTGCACGTCGGCGGGGAGGACCTCGGCCCCGTGCGGCTGCACGCCGCGTCGCCCGACCATGTCGACCTCGAGGTGGGCGGCGTGCGGCGGCAGTACCTCGTCGCGGCCGCCGGGGACGACGTCGTCGTGGACTCGGCGCTCGGTGCGACGGTGGTGCGCGAGCGGCCGCGCTACCCCGAGCCGGGGTCCGGGCTGGCCGCGGGCTCGCTCACCGCCCCCATGCCCGGCACGGTGGTGCGGGTGGCCGTCGAGGCCGGCGCGCGGGTCGGGGCCGGGACCGTGCTGCTCGTCCTCGAGGCGATGAAGATGGAGCACCAGGTGCGGGCGCCCGTCGCCGGCACCGTCGAGGAGGTGCACGTCACGGCCGGCACGCAGGTCGACGCCGGCGCCCTGCTCGCGGTGCTCGCCGGGGCCTGACCCGCGGCGGCACCGGCCCGCGCGGGCACGTACCGTGGGGCGGGTGAGCGGCTGGCGGAAGTGCGACACCTGCCGGAAGGTCCGCACCACCGAGGAGTTCGAGGGCGCCTCCCCCACGTGCCAGGTGTGCCTGACGGCGCCGGTGCGCACGCGCAAGGCCGCGCCGGTGACCACCACGCGCCGCGCGCCGCGCCCGGCCGCCGCCGAGCGGGAACCGGACGCCCCGCGCCGGCCGCTGCTCGGCACCGTCGGCGCCGGCGACACCGAGGTGCGCGAGCGGCGGGCCAAGCGGGCCGCGCACGACGCGCTCGCCGCGCTGCACCCGGAGGAGTTCGCCCTCCTGCTGCGCGACGCGCGCGCGGCGGAGGGGCTGCGCCCGTCCGCGCCGTCGACGCCGTCGGTGCCGGACGGCGCCGAGGAGCGCTCGGCGGACTAGGCGGCCGCGCGGTCGACCGAGACGGCGACGCGGGCCAGCGCCTCGGCGTGCTGCCGGGCGTGGTGCCCGCAGAACAGGAGCTCGCCGGAGGGCAGGACGGCGCGGACGAGGGCCTGGGCGCTGCAGCGGTCGCAGCGGTCGAGGGCCGTCAGGGCGGGGGCACTCGCGAGAGCGGTGGTCATGGTCCTCGTCCTCCCGGGGGGCAGGTGCTGCGGTCGGCGCTCTCGTGCCCGTGGTCGGGCGGGCGACACCACCCGGACGGCGTCACGTGCGCAACAGCACGGGCACGGGCCGGGCGCACCGGGCTGCTAGTGTTCTCGCCGCACACGCGCCGCTAGCTCAACTGGCAGAGCAGCGGACTCTTAATCCGCGGGTTCGGGGTTCGAGTCCCTGGCGGCGCACCCGTGAACGTCTGGGCGTCCTCCTCCGGAGGGCGCCCGGCGCCGTTCAGGACCCTGACCCGTCCGGAGCACCCCGTGTCGTTCGACGCCTTCTCCCGCTCCTCCGCCGTCGGCGCCGCCATGGCCGCCGCCGAGGCCGTCACGGGCATGGAGGTCGTGTTCCTCGGCCGCCACACCGACGACGTCTCCACCTTCGCGCGGGTGCGCGGCGGCGAGGACTGGCCGGGGGTGGTCGAGGGCTCGTCGGCGCCGCGCACCGACACGCTCTGCTCGCGCATGCTCGCGGGCGGCCCGGCGGCCACCGCCGACGCCGCCGGCGACCCCGCGTTCGCCGACGCGCCGATGACGGCCGACCTCGGCGTCTGCAGCTACGTCGGCGTGCCGGTGCGCGACGCCAGCGGCACCGTGGTCGCGACGCTGTGCGGCATGGACCGCCGGTCGGTGGCGGTCGACGGCCGGGCGGTCGAGGTGCTGCAGGGCCTCGCCGACGTCCTGTCGGCGCACCTGGGCACGCTGGCCGCCGACGTCGTCATCCGGCGGTCGGGCGACGGCTGGTCGGTCACCTCCCCCGTCACGGACGACGACGCCGACGACACCGCCGGGCTCGTCCTCGCCGCGCTGCTGGCCGAGGAGGCCGGCACGCCGCTCGAGAGCGACGACGAGGTCGACCGCCTGCGCACCTCCGTGCAGGCCCTCGAGCGCGCGCTCGAGGAGCGGGTGACGGTGGAGCAGGCCATCGGCATCCTCGTCGAGCGGCAGCACCGCAGCCCGCACGAGTCGTTCACGCGGCTGCAGCGCTCGGCCCGGGCGCACGGGCGGCGGCTCGCCGACCTCGCCGCCGACGTCGTCCTGTCGACGCACACCGCGGTCCCGCTGCCGCTGGAGCTGTCCGCGCAGCGGTGACGCGTCAGGCCCGGCGGCGGGGCCGCAGGGCCAGCACGCCGGCCAGCGGCAGCAGGCCGAGCAGCAGCAGGCTGCGCGGGATGCCGACCACCTCGCCGAGGCCGCCGACGACGGCGGAGCCGATGCCGCCGCCGACGAGGAAGACGAGCGTCGCGAGCCCGAGCGCGACGCCGCGCACCGCCGGCGCCACCGCCGACCCGACCGCCTCCATGAGCGCCGGCTGACCGAGGCCGAAGGCGCCGGTGACGCCGACCACCGCGGCGACGAGGACGGGCGCCGACCCGGTGGCGGCGCCCAGCGACGCGACGCCGAGCGCGAGGGCGGCGAGCGACCCCGAGACGGCCAGCGACCGGCGGGCGCCGAGGCGGCTGAGCAGCGGCCCGGCCACCCGGGGCGCGAGCAGGCCGGTCACCGCGCTCGGGACCAGCGCGAGCCCGACCTCGAGCGGCGTCCAGCCCTGGCCGACGAGCACGGCGGGCACGGCGATGAGCAGGGCGAACCAGGCGGCCGGCACGGCGGCGGACGCCAGGGCGCTGCGCAGCACCGTGCCGTTGGTGACCACCTCGACCGGCAGGAACCCCTCCGGCCGGCGGCGCACCGACGCGGTCACGGCGGGCACGCCGAGCACGAGCAGCAGCGCGCCCACGGTGGCGACGACGGTGCCCGACGCCGGCGACTGCACGAGCAGCACCAGGCCGGCCGCCGTCAGGGCCACGAGCACCGCACCGACGACGTCGAGGCGGGCGCCGCTGCCCTCGGTGGCCGCGGGCCGCCAGAGGAACGGGACGACGAGCAGGCCCAGCACCGGCACGGCGACGGCGGCCCGCCAGCCGAGCAGCTGCGTCACGAGCCCGCCGACGAGCGGCCCGAGGCACGACACGGCCGCGGCCACGCCGGCCACCCGGCCGAGCGCCGCCGCCCGCACGGCGCCCTCGTAGCGGGCGCTGACGATCGCCATGCCGAGCACGGGCACCGACGCCGCCCCGGCGCCCTGCATGACGCGCGCCGAGAGCAGCACCTCGTAGGTCGGCGCGGTGGCGCCGAGCACCGCGCCGCACGTCATCAGGCCGACGCCGACGGCCAGCGGCAGCCGGATGCCGGCGAGGTCGGCGACCCGGCCGTAGACGGCGGTGGCGACCGCGAGCATGAGCGCGTACAGGCTGATCACCCACGCGCTGCCGCCGGTGCTGAGCCCGAGGTCGGCCGCGAGCGCCGGGAGCGCGATGGCGACCCCCGCGCTGCCCATCCCGGCGAGGCCGAACAGCAGGCCCACGAGCACGGCCACCCGCCCGGCATCGGTGCGCGGCGCGAGGGAGGTCACCCGAGCGGCAACCGGCGGACGCCGCCGCGGATTCCGCCCGTACGGTCAGGGCGTGACCGAGACCGAGCTCCTCGCCGCCCTCGACGACGTCCTGCCCGGCGCCCGCGCCGACCTCGAGGCGCTCGTGCGCGTGCCGTCGGTGTCGGCCGACCCCGCCCGCGCCGGCGACGTCGCGCGCGCCGCCGAGCTGGTGGCCGGGCACGCGCGGGAGGCCGGCGCCGCGCAGGTCGACGTCGTCGCTTCGGGCGGGGCGCCGGCGGTGCTGGCCACCTGGCCGGCGCCGGAGGGCGCCCCGACCGTGCTGCTGTACGCCCACCTGGACGTGCAGCCGACCGGGCCGGTCGACGCCTGGACGAGCGACCCGTTCGAGCCGGTCGAGCGCGACGGCCGGCTCTACGCCCGCGGCGCCGCCGACGACAAGGCGGGCGTGGCGATGCACCTCGCGGTGCTGCGCGCCTTCGGCGGCCGTCCCCCGGTGGGCGTCGTGCTCTTCGTCGAGGGCGAGGAGGAGGTCGGCTCGCCCACCCTCGTCCGACTGCTCGAGGAGCACCGCGAGCGGCTGCGCAGCGACGTCATCGTCATCGCCGACTCCGGCAACGCGGCCGTCGACGTGCCGACCTTCACGACGTCGCTGCGCGGCCTGGTCGACGCCGTCGTGGAGGTGCGCGCGCTCGAGCGGCCGGTGCACTCGGGCATCTACGGCGGCGCGGCGCCCGACGCCCTCACCGCCCTGTGCCGGCTGCTCGCCACGCTGCACGACGACGCCGGCGACGTCGCGGTGCCGGGCCTGCACCGCGGGTCGTCCGACGCGCCGGACGTGCCGGAGGAGCAGTTCCGCTCCGACGCCGGCGTCCTGCCCGGCGTCGGGCTCCTCGGCACCGGCACGGTGCCCGAGCGCACCTGGCACCGGCCGGCCGCCACCGTGCTCGCGCTCGAGGCGCCCGGCGTCGACGAGGCGGCCAACGTCCTGCTGCCGCGGGCGCGCGCGGTGGTCAGCGTGCGGCTCGCGCCCGGCGACGACGGCCGGCGCGCCATGGAGCGGCTGACGGTCCACCTGCGCGAGCACGCGCCCTGGGGCGTGCAGGTCGACGTCGTGCCGGGGGCGATCGGCGAGCCGTTCTCGCTCGAGGCCGTCGGACCGGTCTACGACGTCGCCCGCGAGGCCTTCGGCGAGGCGTACGGCAACGCCGCCGTCGAGGGCGGCATCGGCGGGTCGATCCCCTTCATCGCCGAGTTCGCCCGCACGTTCCCGGGTGCCACGGTGCTGGTGACCGGCGTCGGCGACCCGGCCTCGCGCTGGCACGGCGTCGACGAGAGCCTGCACCTGGGCATGTGGGCGACCGCCTGCCGCGCCGAGGCGCTGCTGCTCTCCCGGCTCGCCGGGGGTTCGGGCGCCGCCCAGCGGTGACACCGCAGGGGTGCGCCGCCTGACCTCCGCCGCCAGCGCCCTGCTCCTGCTCGCGCTCGGCGCGCCCGCCGCCACGGGCTCGCCCGGCGCACCCTCGGACAGCCCCGCCGCGTCCGCCGAGGGCCGGGCGCCCGACGGCGTGCTCGTCCGCTGGGCGCCCGGGCTCTCCGACGCCGACCGCACCGCCGCGCTCCGGTCCGTCCTGGCCGGCGCGCCGGCCGCCGAGCCGCTGCCGCTCCCCCGCTGGGTGCGGGTGCCGCTGCCCGCGGGCACGGACGCGCGGGCCGTCGCGGCCGCCCTGCTCGCCGACCGGCGGGTCGAGCTCGCGGAGCCGGACGCCTGGTTCACGGCGACCTCCGACGACCCCGGCTTCCCGCTGCTGTGGGGGCTGCAGAACACCGGCCAGGTGGTGCTCGGGCGGGCCGGCGCCCCGGGAGTCGACGTGCGGTCCGAGCAGGCGGTGACGGCGGCCACCGGCCGGGCCGGCCGCGTCGTCGTCGCCGTGCTCGACAGCGGCGTCGACACGAGTCACCCGGACCTCGCCGCGAACGTGTACCGCAACCCGGGCGAGGTGCCCGGCAACCGCCTCGACGACGACGCCAACGGCTTCATCGACGACGTCACCGGGTGGGACTTCGTCAACGGCGACGGCACCGTCTACGACGACCCCCTCGTCGACGAGCACGGCACGCACGTCGCCGGCACGGTCGGCGCGGTGCGCGGCAACCGCACCGGCGTGGCCGGCGCCACCGACCGGGCGGTGCTGCTGCCGGTGAAGTTCCTCGGGCAGGACGGCGCCGGCCGCGCGTCCGACGCCGTCCGCGCGGTGCGCTACGCCGTCCAGCAGGGCGCGGCCGTCGTCAACGCGAGCTTCGGCGGGCCCGACTACAGCGCCGCGCTCGAGGAGGCCGTCGCGACGTCGGGCGCCGTCGTCGTCGCCGCCGCGGGCAACGAGGGCCGCGACAACGACCTGTCGCCGTCGTACCCGGCGTCGTACGGGTCCGCGAACGTGCTCGCCACCACCGCCGTCGCCAACGACGGGTCCCTGCCGACGTTCGCGAACACCGGCCGCCTCTCGGTCGACGTCGGCGCCCCGGGGGTCGACGTCGTGAGCACGCTGCCCGCCGGGCGCTACGCCTACCTGAGCGGCACGTCGATGGCGGCGCCGCACGCGAGCGCGGCCGCGGCGGCCGTGCGCGCCCTGCGCCCCGACCTCGACGCGGGCAGCGCGGTCGAGCTGCTGCGGTCCACCGGCCGCCCGCTCGCCTCGCTGCAGGGGACCACCAGCAGCGGCCGCCTCGTCGACGCCGAGGCCGCCGTCCGCGCCGCCCTGGACGGCGCCTCCCCGGTCGCCCCGCCGGGCGCCACCGTCCCCCTGGACGGGCAGGGCTCGACCGCCGGCGTGGCCTGCCCCGACGGCATCCCGTCGGCCGGCTTCGTCGACACCGCGGGCAGCGTGCACCGCTACAACATCGACTGCGCCGTCTGGTACGAGCTGGCGCGCGGCACGTCGCCCACCACGTTCGAGCCGCAGCGGGCGCTGACCCGCGGTCAGGTGGCCACGCTGCTCGCCGG
>DATMKB010000121.1:0-4398 GCA_035553635.1 Mycobacteriales bacterium | reverse complement strand
GCCACCCACGACAGCAGCTCGGCGCCCTGCCGGCCGTCCATCGTCACGAGCACGCCCTTGCCGAAGGGGATGCGCGTGCCGCCGAGGTGCCACAGCCCGACGTCGAGGTCGGGGTGCCGGCGGGGCACCTCGCGCAGGTCGTCGTGCAGCAGCGTGTCGCCGGTGACGTAGACCTGCAGCGGGTCGGACCCCGGGGCCTCGAAGCGCAGGACGCTGCCCATGACGGGCGGCAGGAGGGCCTTCAGAGGCCCCTTGGCGTGCGTGCCGGGCGCCGCGGTGACGGTCAGCCGCGCCTCGCCCTTGACGAGCGTCGTGCTCTCCCAGGTGCGCATGACGACCGCCGCGGTGAAGCCCCACCGCGCGAGCGCCCGGGCCGACTCGGGCGTCGTCAGGACCGGCAGGTCCTTCGGCAGGCCCTCGCGGGCGCGGCGGTCGAAGTGGTCGCCGTGCAGGTGCGACAGCACGACGGCGTCGAGCGGCGGCAGGTCGTCCAGCGAGGCGGACGGCTCGGTGCGGCGGCGGCTGAACAGGCCCTTGCCGAGGTAGGCGGCCTCGCCGCGGTGCAGGAAGTTCGGGTCGGTGAGGACGGTGAACCCGCTGTGCTCCAGCAGCACGGTGGCGGTCCCGATCCAGGTCAGCCGTCCGGTCATGCCGGACCGCCTACCCGGGTCAGCCCGACACCCACTCCTCGAACGGGACGTTCCAGTCGACCGACCCCGGGTCGTCCGGCAGCGGCGGCTCGTCGGTGCCGACGACGTGGACGACGTCGCCGCGGCGGGCGAGGTCGTAGAACCACTTCGCGTCCTCGGGCGAGAGGTTGATGCACCCGTGGCTGACGTTGCGGACCCCCTGGTCGGCGACCGACCAGGGAGCGCTGTGCGTGAACGTCCCGCTGTAGGTCAGCCGCACCGCCCACTGCACCTCGGTGCGGTAGGCCCCCGGCAGGCCGACCGTGTCGCTGTCCATGACGCGGGTGGCGTCCTTCTCGAGCACCAGGTGCGTGCCACCGCGGGTGGGGTGCTCCGGCTTGCCCATGGAGGCCTTCAGGACGCGGAGCACCTCGCCGTTGCGGGTCACGGTCATCGTGTGCGCCGCGACGTCGACGGTGCTCACGACGGCGTCGCCGACGGTGAACCGGCTCGTGCGCACGCCCGAGCCCCAGGCGCCGCCGGGCAGCGCCAGCCCCTCGAGCTCGGCGCGCACGTCGACCCGGGTGCCGGCCGGCCAGAGCTCCGCCGGGCGCCAGTGCAGCTCCGTCGGCGACGTCCAGCGCCACCCGCCGCGCACCGACGGCGTGCTCGTGACCCGCAGCCGCTCCACGACGGCGGCCCGCGCGGCCGGCTCGCGCACCGGCGCGTCGAGGACGACCACCACCGGCTGCCCGACGCCGACGACGGCGTCGTCACCGGGGCGCAGGGCCGCCGTGACCACCTGCTCGGGGTCGGACGTGCGCACGACCAGCGGCCGCTGCAGCTCGGCGCCCGCCGCGTCGCGCACCGTGCCGGTCAGCCGGTAGGTCGCCGACGGGACGAGGCTGCCGGTCGAGGTCCAGGTGCCGCCGGCCAGCCGCCCGGCCAGCGGCTCGTCGCCGGGCCCGAGGGCGACGACGCCGGTCAGCGCGCCGTCGGCGACCTCCACCCGCAGGGGCGCCGTCCAGGCCTGGACGCCGGCGTCGGCCGAGGCGGCGACGAGCCGGGGGACCGGTGCCGCCGCGGCGACGGCCGGCGCCGGCCGCTCCTCCAGCAGCGTCCGGGCACCGGCCGTGCCGATGCCGCCGACCACCGCCAGACCGAGCCCCACCACCAGCGCCGCCCGCACGTCCCTCCGCACGCGCCGATCCTCGCGCCCGGGCGCCCCGCTCAGCCGTCGCCGCGCCGGGCGAGCCACACCGTCGTGCCGACGACGGCCTCGGCGGCGAGCAGTCCCGCCGCGAGGACCGGCAGCCCGACGGCGGCCAGGAACGCCGCCGCGGCGAGCACCGGCAGCACCCAGACGAGCAGGAGGACGGTCAGTGCCGGGCCGCGGTGCACACGGGCAGTCTGCCGGGCCGCCCGGCCCGGTGCCCGACCTGGCACGATGGTCCCCGTGGCAGACGTGAGCACGAACGACTGGGGCAGGGTCGCCGAGGACGGCACCGTCTACGTCCGGACGGCCGGCGGCGAGCGCGCCGTCGGCTCCTGGCAGGCGGGGTCCCCCGAGGAGGGCCTGGCCCTGTTCGCCCGCCGCTACGAGCAGCTGTCCACCGAGGTGGCGCTGCTCGAGCAGCGGCTCAAGGCCGGCGTCGGCGACCCGAACCAGGTGCGGCAGAGCGCCGAGCGGCTCAAGACGACCGTCCCCACGGCCGCGGCCGTCGGCGACCTCGCCGGGCTCGAGGCGCGCGTCGACGGGCTGCTCGCCCGCACCGAGGAGGCCGCCGAGCAGGCCAAGGCGAAGAAGGCCGAGGCCCGCGCCGCCGCCGCCGTGCGCAAGGAGGAGCTCGCCGCCGAGGCCGAGTCGCTCGCCGGGTCGTCGGACTGGAAGGCCGCCGGGGAGCGCCTGCGCACCATCGGCGACGACTGGAAGCGCCTGCCGCACCTGGAGAAGAAGGCCGACGACGAGCTCTGGGCCCGCGTCGCCGCCTCCCGCAAGCGCTTCACCGAGCGGCGCACCGCGCACTTCGCGGCCCTCGAGGAGCAGCGCACGGTCTCGCAGGGGCGCAAGGAGAAGCTCGTCGCGCAGGCCGAGGCGCTGCAGGGCAGCACCGACTGGAAGGCCACGGCCGACCGCTACAAGCAGCTCATGGCCGACTGGAAGGCCGCCGGGCGCGCCCCCCGCGGCGTCGACGACGAGCTGTGGGCCCGCTTCAAGGCCGCGCAGGACGCGTTCTTCACGGCCCGCTCCGCCGCCTTCGCCGAGCAGGACGAGCAGTACCGCGGCAACCAGGCGAAGAAGGAGGAGATCCTCGCCGAGGCCGAGGCCCTCGTCGCCGAGCTCGACGCCGAGACGCTGACCCTCGACAAGGCCAAGTCCCGTCTGCGCTCGCTGCAGGACCGCTGGGAGGCCGCCGGGCGCGTGCCGCGCGACGCCGTCAAGCCGCTCGAGGGCCGCATGCAGGCCGTCGAGGAGCGCGTCCGGGCCGCCGACGGCGCCCGCTTCGCCCGCACGAGCGAGTCGCCGTTCCTCGTCCGCCTGCGCGAGAAGGTCGCCGAGCTCGAGGACAAGCTCGCCAAGGCGCAGGCCGCGGGCCGCCCGACCGCCGAGCTGGAGTCGGCGCTCGCGACGCAGCGCGAGTGGCTGGCGCAGACCGGCGGCGCGGCGAGCGGCCCCGCCAAGCGCGAGAAGCCGAAGAAGGACAAGCGCCCGACCACCGCCTGGGTCCGCGCGGACTAGGCCCGCCCGGGGGACCGCCCGCCGCGCGTCCTGCGGCGCGGCGCTCGGCGACCGGCGACCGGCGGCAGCGGCGATCTCTGACGGTGCGTCACGCCCTGCGGGGCTCACGCCGTCAGAGATCACCGACCCGGCTGCGTCCGGCGCTGATCTCTGACGGTGCGCGACGCTCAGCGAGGCGCCGGCCCGTCAGAGATCGCCGAGCCGGCGGCGAGCGCCCCGTCCGCCGCCAGGCTCAGCCCAGCCGCGCCCGGAGGAACTCGACCGTGCGCGACCAGGCCAGCTGGGCCTGCTCGGGGTCGTAAGTGCCGAGCTTGTCGGTGTCGTTGTGGAAGGCGTGGCCGGCCGGGTAGAAGTGGAACTCGACCTCCGCGCCGGACTCGCTGCGGATCTGCTCGGCCTGGCGGCGGGCGTCGTCGGCCGGGTAGAAGGCGTCGTCCTCGCCGTAGTGGCCCTGCACGGCCGCGGTGAGCCCGGTGTAGGTCTGCGGCACCGCCGGCCCGACGCCGTAGTACGGCACCGCCGCGCCGACCCTGTCGCCCTGCTGGGCGGCCAGCAGCAGCACGAACCCGCCGCCCATGCAGAAGCCGACGGCCCCGACGGACGACGACGTCACGGCCTCGTGGCCGAGGAGGAAGTCCACGGCGCCGCCGAGGTCGCGGGCGGCCTCGTCGACGGGCAGGCTCATCATCATCTCGCCGGCCTCGTCGGCGTCGTGGGTGGTGCGGCCGCCGTAGAGGTCGGGAGCGAGCGCGACGAAGCCCTCGCCGGCGAGCCGGTCGCAGACGTCGGCGATGTGGTCGGTGAGCCCCCACCACTCCTGGATGACCACCACGCCGGGGCCGGACCCCGACTCCGGGACGGCCAGGTAGCCGTGGGCGGTGCCGCCGCCGGACGGGAAGGTGGTGTTCTGCCGGGAGTCGCTGTTCGCCATGCCCCGTTTCCTACACCGGCTCGGGGGCCGGCAGCACGTCGGGCGAGGGCTCGAGCGGCGGGGGCGGCAGGACGTCGGGCTCCTGCAGGGGGCCCGGG
>DATMKB010000120.1:0-2036 GCA_035553635.1 Mycobacteriales bacterium | reverse complement strand
GTCCAGCCGCGCAGCCGGCCGCGCCAGCACAGGTCGATGTCCTCGTAGTAGGCGAAGAAGTCCTCGTCGAACCACTCGCGGCGGCCGTCGAGCTCGAGCGCGACGTCGTCGAGGAGCGCCCGGCGCAGCAGCGGCGCGGCGCCGCCGGTGCCGAACACCTCGGCCGGCTCCGCCCAGCGGGCGTCGTCGGGGGCGCCGTCGCCGCGGTCGAGCGCCCGGCGGTTGCGGTAGAGGACGTGCCCGGTGGAGTCGACCTCGCCGGTGGGCCGCAGCAGCCGCCCGGTGACCCCGCCGACGCGCTCGCCGGACAGGGCGGCCAGGCAGGCGCCGAGGTAGCCCGGCTCCAGCTCGACGTCGAGGTTGAGGAGCAGCAGCGCCTCGGCGTCGGTGGCGGCGATGCCGGCGTTCATCCCGCCGGCGAAGCCGCGGTTGGCGCCCAGCCGCAGCTGGCGCACCGCCGGGAAGCGCTCGGCGAGCAGGTCCGCCGACCCGTCGGTCGAGCCGTTGTCGACGACGAGGACGTCGTCGGGAGCCGGGTCGAGCGCCAGCACGCTGGCGACGCAGCGCGACACCACCTCGCCGCCGTCCCAGTTGAGGACCACCGCGGCGGTCGTGGTGACCGTCACGCGGGGCTCCTGGGGTTCGGGGTCGGACCGGCGATGCACCATAGTGGAGCCCATGGGTGCGGACCGGACGGCGAGCGCCGCCGTCCGGGTGGTGGTCGTGACCTACTCGCCGGGCCCGGCGCTCGACGCCTTCCTCGCCACCCTGGCCCGCGCCACCACCGAGCGCGTGCACGTCGTCCTCGCCGACAACGGCAGCACCGACGGCTCGGTCGAGGCCGCCGCGCGTGCCGACGGCGTCGAGCTGCGGCCGAGCGGCGCCAACCTCGGCTACGGCGCCGCGGCGAACCTCGGCGCGCGCGGGGGCGACGAGGAGTGGGTGGTCGTCGCCAACCCCGACGTCACGTGGGAGGCGGGCGCGCTCGACGAGCTGCTCGCCGCCGCCCGCCGCTGGCCGCGCGCCGGCTGCCTCGGCCCCGCCATCCGCACGCCCGACGGCGACCTCTACCCGAGCGCCCGCACCTTCCCCTCGCTGGGCCGCGGCACGGGCCACGCCCTGGTGGGCTGGTGGTGGCCCGGCAACCCGTGGACCCGCTCGTACCGCTCCGAGCAGGGCGTGCCGGAGGAGGGCCCCACCGGGTGGTTGTCCGGCAGCTGCATGCTGCTGCGCCGCGAGGCGTTCGAGGCCGTCGGCGGCTTCGACCCGTCGTACTTCATGTACTGCGAGGACATGGACCTGTGCCGCCGGCTCGCCGACGCCGGCTGGTCGAGCGTGTACGTGCCGGGCGCCGTCGTCATGCACACCGGCGGGCACGCCACCAACCGCGAGTTCGTCGCGATGCAGCGGGCGCACCACCGCTCGCTGTACCGCTACCTGTCGCGGCAGTACGCCGGGCGCCGCTACGCGCCCCTGCGCGGCCTGCTCGCCGCCGGCCTGCTGCTGCGCTACGTCATGGCCGTGCGGTTCCGCACGGTGCGCGAGGGCGCCGAGCCGACCCGCTCGGCCGACCTGCTGTCGGACGTGAGGAGGGTCGGCTAGTGCGCCACGCGCTCGTCCTGGCCGGCGGGTCGGGGACGCGGCTGTGGCCGTACTCCACCGCCGGCCTGCCCAAGCAGCTCGTGCCGCTCCTGCAGGGGCGGTCGCTGCTCGAGGTCGCCGTCGACCGGGCGACGTCCGTGGTGGACCCCGACCGGGTCTGGCTCGGCGCCGGCGAGCAGCTGCGGACGGCGGTCGAGCAGGTGCCGGGCCTGCACCCCGAGCGGCTCGTCGTCGAGCCGTCCGGGCGCGACACGCTGCCCGCCGTCGCGCTGGGCTGCGCCGTCATCGCCGAGGCCGACCCCGACGCCGTCGTCGCGGTGCTCACTGCCGACCACCTCATCGAGCCGGTCGAGAGCTTCGCCGCCACGCTCGACGCCGGCTTCGCCCTGGCCGAGCAGCGCGACGACGCCCTGGTGACCTTCGGCGTCGTGCCC
>DATMKB010000119.1:0-4294 GCA_035553635.1 Mycobacteriales bacterium | reverse complement strand
CGGGCCCGCGCGGCGGAGATCCAGTGCAGCATCGCGAAGCGGCCGCGGGGGTCCCACCAGGCGTCGGCGAGGTCGTCGTACTGCTGCGGGTCGTTGAGCGGGCGGACCGGCAGGTCCTGCACGGCGGCTCCTTCCGGCACGGGTGCAGACTCCGCCGGGTGACGACGGGCGCTCAGCGGCTCCTGCCCGCCCTCGTGCGTGCCAGTCATCCCGAGCCCGCGGCGGCCGTCACGCTCGTCGCCGGGGCGCTCGCGCTGGCCGCCGGGCGCGGGCCGGTCGGCGCGCTGCTCGTGGTGCTCGCCTTCGCGGCGGGCCAGCTCTCGGTCGGCTGGAGCAACGACTGGATCGACGCCGCCCGCGACGCCCGCGCGGGCCGCCCCGACAAGCCGGTCGCCCGCGGGCAGCTGCCGGTGGCGACGGTGCGCCGGGCGGCGCTGGCGGCCGCGGCGCTGTGCGTGCCGCTGTCGCTGGCCACCGGCCTGCTCGCCGGGCTGGTGCACCTCGTCGCGGTCGCCGCGGCCTGGGCGTACAACGCGCGGCTGAAGGCGACCGCGCTGTCGTGGGCGCCGTACGCGCTGGCCTTCGGGCTCGTGCCCTCGATCGTCGTGCTGGGGCTGCCGGGCCGGCCGTGGGCGCCGTGGTGGGCGACGGCGGCCGGCGCGCTGCTCGGCGTCGGCGCCCACCTCGCCAACGCCCTGCCGGACCTCGACGACGACCTCGCCGAGGGCGTCCGCGGGCTCCCCCACCGGCTCGGCGCCGCGGCGTCGTCGGCGCTGGCGGCGGTGCTGCTGCTCGGCGCCACCGCCCTGCTCGCGCTCGGGCCGGGCGGCAGCGGCCCCGTCGTGCTCGCCGCGCTGGCGCTGGCCGCCGCCGTCGCCGGCACCGGGCTGGCCCTGACGCTCGCCCGGCCCGGGTCGAGGGCCGCGTTCCGGGCCGCGATGGTCGTCGCGCTGCTGGGCGTCGGGCTGCTCGTGCACCGGGGCAGCGCGCTGGCCGGGTCCTGAGCGACAATGGGCCGGATGTCCGCTCCCCGCCGCCTCCTGCTCCTGCTGGCCGCCGTCCTCGCGCTCGCCGGCTGCGCCGGCACGTCGTCCGAGGCCCGTCCCGTCGCCGCGGAGGGCTGGCGGGGCATCGAGCCGTCGCCGGTCCCCGAGCGGCCGAGCTTCGTGCTCACCGACACCGAGGGCCGGCCGTACGACTTCCGCGCCGAGACCGGGGGCCGGCCGACGTACGTGTTCTTCGGCTACACCGACTGCCCGGACGAGTGCCCGACGGCGATGGCCGACCTCGCCGCCGCGCTGCGCCGCACCGACCCCGAGCTGCGCGACGACGTCACCGTCGTCATGGTCACCACCGACCCCGAGCGCGACGACGCCGCCCGGATGCGCTCGTGGCTCGACCAGTTCAGCACCGAGTTCGTGGGCCTGACCGGCACGCAGGAGCAGGTCGACGCCGCCCAGGCCGCCGCGGGCATCCGCCCGGCGCAGCGCGGCGGCGAGGTCGCGACGCTGCCCGGCCGGCCCGACGAGCACTACCACAAGCCCGGGACGGCCCCCCACAGCCACGACAGGCCCCTTGGCTACGCTGTGGAGCACGCGAACGTGATCTTCGCGTACGACGTCGACGACCGCCTGCCCGTGCTCTACCCGTCGGGCGCGACGGCCGCCGACCTCGCCGCCGACCTGCCCCGGCTGGCCACCCCGGCCGCCGAGCGCTCCTAGCCCCCAAGCTCGACGAGAGGACCGGACGTGAGCCGCGCGCTCCCCCGCACCGCCCGCCCGCTGGCCGTCGCCGTGCCGCTGGCGCTCGTCCTCGCCGGCTGCGGCGCCGGCTTCGACGCCCAGACCTACCAGGAGCGCACCATCGCCGACGTCGCCAACACGGCGGTCGGGGCGATGGCGGTGCGCGCGGTGTCCGTCGTGCCCGGCCCGGGCGACGGCACCCTGCCCGCCGGCGAGGACGCCGAGGCGACGTTCACGCTCGTCAACGACGGCGGCGAGGACGACGTCCTGCTCGAGATCACGACCCCGGCCGCCGCGTCGGTCGACCTCGTCGAGCGCGGCGGCAGCACCGTCCAGCGCATCGAGGTCCCGCGACTGGGCACCACCGGTGACCAGTTCGGCGCCGTCCTGCGCGGCCTGCGCGCGCCGCTGCGCCCGGGCGAGTACGTCGAGCTGACCCTGCGCTTCGAGCGCAACGGCGAGACGACGCTGCTGGTGCCCGTCGCCGTCACCGGCGAGTACGACGAGGACCGCCCGAAGAGCGAGAACTTCCACCTCCCCGGCGACGAGGAGCACTCGGCCGGCGAGGACGCGCAGGAGGACTCGCTGTCCGACGCCGGCGAGGCCACCGAGGGCGAGTCGCACTCCGGCTGACCCGCCGTCCCCAGGGCGCGGCCTGTCGGCCCCGTCCTGTCGGCGGGCGCGGCTAGCGTCCGCCGCATGCCCTCCAGCTCCGCCGCCCGCCGCGCGTCCGCCCGCCCGGCGCACCGCTGCGCCGAGTGCGGCGCCACGGTCGCCAAGTGGGTCGGCCAGTGCCCGGAGTGCCGGGCGTGGGGCTCGCTCACCGAGACGGTCGCGCCGCCCTCGCCCGGGCGCCCGGCCGCCCTCGCCGGCGTGGTGAGCGCGCCGGCGCGGCCCATCGACGCGATCCCGGTCGAGGCCGCCACCGCGCAGCCCACGGGCGTCGACGAGCTCGACCGGGTGCTCGGCGGCGGCCTCGTGCCCGGCGCCGTCGTCCTGCTGGCCGGCGAGCCCGGCGCGGGCAAGAGCACGCTCGCGCTCGAGGTCGCGGCGCGCGCCGCCCGCTCCGGCCGGCGGGTCCTCTACGTCACGGGCGAGGAGTCCGCCGCCCAGGTCCGGCTGCGGGCCGGCCGCACGGGGGCGCTCGAGCCCGAGCTCTGGCTCGCCGCGGAGACCGACCTGTCGGCCGTCCTCGCGCACGTCGACGAGGTCGCTCCGGCCCTGCTCGTCGTCGACAGCGTCCAGACGGTCGCGAGCGCGGAGGTCGAGGGCACCGCCGGCGGCGTGACGCAGGTCCGCGCGGTCACCGGCGCGCTCACCGGCGTCGCGAAGTCGCGGGGGCTGGCCACCGTCGTCGTCGGGCACGTCACCAAGGACGGTGCCGTCGCCGGGCCGCGGCTGCTCGAGCACCTCGTCGACGTCGTCCTGCACTTCGAGGGCGACCGGCACTCGTCCCTGCGGCTCGTGCGCGCGGTGAAGAACCGCTTCGGCCCGGCCGACGAGGTCGGCTGCTTCACGCTCACCGACGCCGGCATCGTCGGGCTCGCCGACCCCAGCGGGCTGTTCCTCGCCGACCGGCGGGAGGCCGTCCCCGGCACCTGCGCCACCGTGGTGGTGGAGGGCCGCCGCCCGCTGCCGGCGGAGGTCCAGGCGCTCGTCGCGCCGGTCGCCGAGCGGCAGTCGCCGCGGCGCGCGGTCTCCGGCCTCGACGCCGGGCGCGTGCAGATGGTCCTCGCCGTGCTGGAGAAGCGCGCCGGCGCACCGCTGTCGGCCCGCGACGTCTACCTCGCCACCGTGGGCGGCGCCAAGCTGGCCGAGCCCGCCACCGACCTCGCCGTGGCCGTCGCCGTCGCGAGCGCCTTCGCCGACGCGCCGATGCCGCCCGACCTGATCGCGGTCGGCGAGCTCGGCCTGGCCGGCGAGGTCCGGCCGGTGCCCGGCGTCGTGCGGCGGCTCGCGGAGGCGGAGCGGCTCGGGTTCCGCACCGCCCTGGTCCCGCGCGGCAGCGGCGCCCGCAGCGACGCCCTGCGGGTCGTCGAGGTCGACGGCGTGGAGCACGCGCTGGCCGAGGCGCGCTCGCTGCTCGGCCGCCCCGGCGCCACCGCCCGCCCGCGGCTCACCGTGCTGTGACCCGGCGCCGGCACGTCAGCGCTGTGACCCACCCGTGACCGCACGGTCCCCCGGGCCGGGCGTGCTCCTCCTTACACTCCGCCTGTGCCCGGCGCCGACGACCCGCTGCTGAGCAGCCTCGCCGCGGTCGCGCCCGGCACCGTCCTGCGGGACGGCCTCGAGCGCGTGCTGCGCGGCAACACCGGTGCGCTCATCGTGCTGGGCCACGACCGCAGCGTCGAGCAGCTGTGCACCGGCGGCTTCCACGTCGACGTCGAGTTCACCGCACAGCGGCTGCGCGAGCTGTGCAAGCTCGACGGCGCGGTGGTGATCACCGCCGACCTGTCGCGCATCGTGCGCGCCGGCGTGCAGCTCGTGCCGGACGCGAGCATCCCCACCGACGAGACCGGCACCCGGCACCGCACCGCCGAACGGGTGGCCCG
>DATMKB010000118.1:0-4059 GCA_035553635.1 Mycobacteriales bacterium | reverse complement strand
CTCGTCGCGCTGGCCGCGTCCGTCCCCGGCTGACGCCCGCCGCGAGGCCCCTCGTAGGCTCGCGCCCATGGCCCAGACCCCCGTGACCGTCACCGTGACCGGCGCCGCCGGCCAGATCGGCTACGCGCTGCTGTTCCGCGCCGCCTCCGGCCAGCTGCTCGGCCCGGACACCCCCGTCCGCCTGCGGCTGCTCGAGATCGAGCCGGCCCTGAAGGCCGCCGAGGGCACCGCGATGGAGCTCGACGACTGCGCGTTCCCGCTGCTCGCCGGCATCGACATCACCGCCGACCCCCGCGAGGCGTTCGACGGCGTCAACGTCGCGCTGCTCGTCGGCGCCCGCCCGCGCACGAAGGGCATGGAGCGCGGCGACCTGCTCGAGGCCAACGGCGGCATCTTCAAGCCGCAGGGCGAGGCCATCAACGCCGGTGCCGCCGACGACGTCCGCGTGCTGGTGGTCGGCAACCCGGCCAACACCAACGCCCTCATCGCGCAGGCGCACGCGCCCGACGTCCCGGCCGAGCGCTTCACCGCGATGACCCGCCTCGACCACAACCGGGCCCTGTCGCAGCTGGCGAAGAAGACCGGCACCACCGTGAACGACATCCAGAAGCTCACGATCTGGGGCAACCACTCCGCCACGCAGTACCCGGACTGGTCGCAGGCCACGATCGGCGGCCGGCCCGCCGAGGAGGTCGTCGGCGACCGCAGCTGGCTGGAGAGCGAGTTCATCCCCACCGTCGCCAAGCGCGGCGCCGCCATCATCGAGGCGCGCGGCGCGTCGTCGGCGGCGTCGGCCGCCAACGCCGCCATCGACCACGTCTTCGACTGGGTGAACGGCACGCCCGAGGGCGACTGGACGTCCGCGGCCATCCCGAGCGACGGCTCCTACGGCGTGCCCGAGGGCCTCATCTCGTCGTTCCCGTGCGTGTCGAAGGGCGGCCGCTGGGAGGTCGTGCAGGGCCTCGAGGTCAGCGACTTCTCGCGCTCGAAGATCGACGCGTCGGTGGCCGAGCTGGCCGAGGAGCGCGACGCCGTGCGGGCCCTGGGCCTGATCTGATGAAGATCCTCTACACGTACACCGACGAGGCGCCGGCGCTCGCGACGCACTCGCTGCTGCCGGTCATCCAGGCGTTCGGCGACAAGGCCGGCGTCGGGGTCGAGACCCGCGACATCTCGCTGGCCGCGCGCGTGCTGGCCGCCTTCGGGCTCCACGACGACCACCTCGCCGAGCTCGGCGAGCTGGCCAAGGGGCCCGACGCGAACATCATCAAGCTGCCGAACATCAGCGCCTCGGTGCCGCAGCTCAAGGCGTGCATCGCCGAGCTGCAGCAGCGCGGGCACGCGGTGCCCGACTACCCCGAGAACCCGCAGACCGACGAGGAGCGGGAGGCCCGCGCCAAGTACGACGCCGTCAAGGGCAGCGCCGTCAACCCGGTGCTGCGCGAGGGCAACTCCGACCGCCGGGCGCCGGCGTCGGTGAAGGCCTACGCCCGCACGCACCCGCACTCGATGGGCCCGTGGAGCGCGGACTCGAAGAGCCACGTCTCGACGATGTCCGACGGCGACTTCCGGCACAGCGAGCAGTCGACGACGGTCGAGGCCGCGACGACGCTGCGCATCGAGCACGTCGCCGCCGACGGCACCGCGACGACCCTCAAGGAGTTCCCGGTCCAGGCCGGCGAGATCGTCGACGCCGCCGTCATGCGCAAGGCCGCCCTCCAGCAGTTCCTCGCCGAGCAGGTCGCCGACGCGAAGGACAAGGGGGTGCTCTTCTCGGTGCACCTCAAGGCCACGATGATGAAGGTCAGCGACCCGATCATCTTCGGCCACGCGGTGCGGGCGTACTTCGCCGACGTCTTCCGCACCTACGCCGACGACCTCGCCGCCGTCGGCGCCGACCCGAACCAGGGCCTCGGCGGCGTGCTGAGCGACGTCGCGCGGTCGCCGAAGAAGGACGAGATCGAGGCCGCGGTGGCGCGCGCCTACGAGACCGGCCCAGCGCTCGCGCAGGTCGACTCCAGCCGTGGCATCACGAACCTGCACGTCCCGAGCGACGTCATCATCGACGCCTCCATGCCGGCCGCGATCCGCACGAGCGGCCAGATGTGGAACAAGGACGACCAGCAGCAGGACACCAAGTTCGTCATCCCGGACTCGTCGTACGCGGCGCTCTACGCCGAGACCGTCGAGCACTGCAAGCAGCACGGCGCCTTCGACCCCACCACCATGGGCTCGGTGCCGAACGTCGGCCTCATGGCGCAGAAGGCCGAGGAGTACGGCAGCCACGACAAGACCTTCGAGGTCCCGTCGGACGGCCGCGTCCGCGTGCTCGACGGCGACACCGTGCTGCTCGAGCACGAGGTCTCCGAGGGCGACATCTGGCGCGCCTGCCAGACCAAGGACGCGCCGGTGCGCGACTGGGTGCAGCTGGCCGTCCGGCGCGCGCGGGCCACCGGCGCTCCGGCCGTCTTCTGGCTCGACGAGATCCGCGCGCACGACGCCGAGGTGCTCGAGAAGGTCCGCGCCTACCTGGCCGACGAGGACACCGACGGCCTCACGATCGAGGTCATGGACGTCGCTGCGGCCACCCGCTACACGCTGGAGCGGGCACGCAAGGGCGAGGACACCATCTCGGTCACCGGCAACGTGCTGCGCGACTACCTCACCGACCTGTTCCCGATCCTCGAGCTCGGCACGTCGGCGAAGATGCTCTCCATCGTCCCGCTCATGAGCGGCGGCGGCCTGTTCGAGACCGGCGCCGGCGGCTCGGCCCCCAAGCACGTGCAGCAGCTGGTCAAGGAGAACTACCTGCGCTGGGACTCGCTCGGCGAGTTCCTCGCGCTGGCGGTCTCCTTCGAGTTCCTCGGCGAGAAGACCGGCAACGCGCGCGCCGCGCTGCTCGGCCGCACGCTCGACGCGGCCACCGGCCGGGTGCTCGAGGAGAACCGCTCGCCGGCGCGCAAGGTCGGCCAGATCGACAACCGCGGCTCGCACTTCTACCTCGCCCTGTACTGGGCGCAGGCGCTCGCCGGGCAGACCGACGACGCCGAGGCGGCCGAGCTGTTCCGCCCGCTGGCGGAGCGGCTGGCGCGCGACGAGGAGACGATCACCTCCGAGCTGCTCGCCGTGCAGGGGTCGCCGGCCGACATCGGCGGCTACTACTACGTCGACCGCGACAAGACCGACGCCGTCATGCGGCCGAGCGCGACGTTCAACGCCGCCCTCGCCGAGTTCTAGGACAGCGTGCCCCGGAGCCCGCGCGCCGCCTGGCGGCGCGCGGGCTCCGCGCTGTTCGCCGTCGCCACCGGTACCAACGTCTCGACGCCGCTGCTCCTGCTCTACGCCGACCGGCTCGACCTGTCCGGTCCGGCGACGACGGTCGTCTTCGGCGTCTACGCCGCCGGGCTCGCGCCGTCCCTGCTGGCGGCCGGGCCGCTGTCCGACCGGTTCGGCCGCCGCCGGGTGGTGGTGCCCACCGCGGCGCTGGCGGGCGTCGCGTCGCTGCTGTTCGTCCTCGCCGCGGACTCCTTCGCCCTGCTGCTCGTCGCGCGCTTCCTGCAGGGCCTGGTCAGCGGTGCGGTGTTCACCGCGGGCAGCGCCTGGCTCGCCGAGCTGTGCGCGGCCGAGGGGGAGGAGGCGGCCGCCGGGCGGCGCGCCACCGTGCGGCTGGCCGGCGGCTTCGCGCTCGGCCCGCTCGTCAGCGGCGTCGTCGCGGTGCTGCTGCCCGGGCCGCTCGTCCTGCCCTACGCGCTGCACGCGCTGCTCGTCGTCGCCTGCGTGCTGCCGCTGCGCGGCGTCCCGGAGACGGCGCCGCAGCGCCCGCCGCGGCACCTGCGGGTGGCCGAGCCGCTCCTCCCGCGGGGGTCCCGCCTGCTGGCCACGACGGCGCTGGCCCCCGTCGCGGTGTGCGTCTACGCGTTCCCGGCGACGCTCGTCGCGGCGCTCCCGCTGCTGGTGGCGCTCCCTGGAACGGGCGTCCTCGCGTCGGGCCTGCTGGCCGGTCTCACGCTCGGCACGGGGGCCGTCGTCGCGCCGCTGCAGCGCCGGCTCGGCTCGTGG
>DATMKB010000117.1:0-2394 GCA_035553635.1 Mycobacteriales bacterium | reverse complement strand
GCACCCTGCGGACGACCCCCTCGACCGCGCCGACCCAGGAGGCGAGCCCGCTGGAGCAGTCCCCGACCTCGACCGCAGCGCCGGCCCAGGACTGGACCCCGCCGTCCTGGGACGAGGTCGTGCGCACGCACTCCGCGCGCGTCTACCGGCTGGCCTACCGGCTCACCGGCAACTCGCACGACGCCGAGGACCTCACCCAGGAGGTCTTCGTCCGCGTCTTCCGCTCGCTGTCGAGCTACACCCCGGGCACGTTCGAGGGCTGGCTGCACCGCATCACCACCAACCTGTTCCTCGACCTCGTCCGGCGGCGCGCGCGCATCCGCTTCGACCCCCTGCCCGACGACGCCGAGCGCGTCGCCGGCAAGGACCGGGGGCCGGCGCAGCACTACGACGACACCCACTTCGACGACGACGTCCAGGCCGCGCTCGACGCGCTCCCGCCGGACTTCCGCGCCGCCGTCGTCCTCTGCGACCTCGAGGGCCTGTCCTACGAGGAGATCGCCGCCACCCTCGGCATCAAGATCGGCACGGTGCGCAGCCGCATCCACCGCGGCCGCTCGCAGCTGCGCGCCGCGCTGGCGCACCGCGACCCCGCCGCCCGCCGCGCCGCCGTCGCGGCGCTCGACGCCGCCCTGCAGGACGCGCCGTGAGCCGGCCCTGCCTCGGGGAACGCCTCACCGCGCTCGTCGACGGGGCGCTCGGGCACGACGAGCGCGAGCGGGTGCACGCCCACCTCGCCGGCTGCCCGGTCTGCCGCGCCGAGCTCGACGCCCAGCGCGCGCTCAAGGCCCGCCTCGCCGGGCTCGCCGCCGCCGCTCCCGCCCCGCCGCCCTCGCTGCTCGCCGCGCTGCAGGGCCTGGCCGTGCCGGGCGCCGACCCGCTGGCGCCGCACCCGGCCCCCGTGCCGCGCCCGGCCGCCGTGGGCGCGCCGCCCGCGGCCCGTGCCGCCGTGCGGCCCGGCGCCCCGCGCACGGCCGCCGGCCCCGGCCGGGCGCCGCTGCGCCGGCTGCGCCGCGCCACCGTGGGCAGCGGCCTGGCGGCCCTCGGCGTCGGTGCCGTGCTCGCCCTCGGCAGCGGCGGCGCCACCTCGGCGTCCACCCCGGTCGACCCGGGCAGCCCGAGCTTCGTCGTCGACTTCGTGTCCACCACGAGCGTCGTCCCGCTGGCCGACCCGGCCGGGGCCGCGCCGGCCGTGCCGTCCATGGCGTCGGTGACGAGCGTCTCCGCGCCCGCGACCCTGCCGCGGAGGTGAGCCGGCAGCGCCTGGCCGTCCTGCTCGTCGGCCTCGGCCTGCTCCTCACGGCGGCCCCCGGGGCGGCCGCCCCGTCCCGCGCGAGCGAGGAGGACGCCGTCCGGCTCCTCGAGGAGGCCGCGCGCGCCTCCCGCACGCTCACCTACACCGGCACGAAGTACGTGGCCGCGTGGCGGTCGTCGGGCTCGAGCACCTCGCTCGTCGACGTCCGGCACGACCCGCGGCGCGGCCTGCGGCTCAGCGTCTCGCCGACGGCGGCCTCCGGCGACGACGCCGCCGCCGAGGACGCCCTCGTGCTCGCCGCCACGACGCTCGACCGCGGCCTGCTGCGGGCGCTGTCGCGTGCCTACGACCTGCGCGTCGCCGGTCCCGGCCGGTGCACCGGACGCGACGCCGACGTCGTCGAGGCGCGCCGGCCGGGCGACCCCCGCGCCGTCGCCGGCCGCTTCTGGCTCGACCGCGAGACGGGCCTGCTGCTGCGCCGCGAGGTCTACGACGACGCCGGGCAGCGGCTGCGCAGCAGCGCCTTCGTGGACCTCGAGACCTCCGGCGGCAGCCCCGTGGTCGCCCTCGGCAGCGACCGCCCCGTCGGCGGCAACGGCGAGGAGGTCGGCGACCGCGACCTCGACCGGCTGCGCGACGAGGGCTGGCCGCTGCCGGAGGAGCTGCCCGGGGGCTTCGTGCTCTTCGACGCCCGCCGCACCGGTGGGCAGGACGGCGTCCTGCACCTCGCGTTCTCCGACGGCCTGTCGACCACCTCGCTGTTCGTGCAGGAGGGCGAGCTCGGCAGCGCGCCGCCCGAGGGCTTCGTCCGCGGCACCGTCGCCGAGCAGCCGGTGTGGGTGCACGACGGCGCTCCGGAGCGGCTCGTGTGGGCCGGGGCCGACCGCGTGTGGACGCTGGTGTCCGACGCCCCGGAGCCGGCCGTGACGGCGGCCGTGGCGGCGCTGCCGCACGCCGACCTGCCCGACGACGGCCTGCGCGCCCGGCTGGCCCGCGGGCTCTCGCGCCTCGGGTCCTGGCTCAACCCCTTCTCCTGAAGCGCGTCCGCGACCTGACGCGGACTTCACACGGGGCTGGGCAGACTGGTCGCGAACCCCCTGGAGGAGACCCCGTGAGCGACCCGCGCGACACCCCTGCCC
>DATMKB010000116.1:0-3615 GCA_035553635.1 Mycobacteriales bacterium | reverse complement strand
GCCAGCCTGCAGCGCCTCGACCTGGCGGCCCTCGAGCGCCGCGGGCAGGCCGACGAGCAGCTGGCCGGCGACATCCCCGACGACCGGGTGCGCGGGTTCCTGCTGCAGAACCTGCGCACCGGGCCGACGGTCGCCTTCCTGCACGGCCTGTTCGGCCAGGGCAAGAACTTCACCTCGATCGCCAAGGCGCTCGCGCCCGACCTGCGGTCGCTGCTCGTCGACCCCGTCGAGCAGCGGCGCCGGCTGACCGAGCAGTCGCTCAAGGCCGCCGGCGGCGACCCGGAGGCCATGCAGCTCGACGAGGACTTCCTGCGCGCGCTCGAGCACGGCATGCCGCCCACCGGCGGGCAGGGCATGGGCGTCGACCGGCTCGTCATGCTGCTCACCGGGCAGCCGATCCGCGAGACGATCCTGTTCCCGCTGGTGCGCCCGGAGGGCTGACGCGCCGTGCCTGCCGGCCTGTCGCCCCGCCTGGCCGCCGGTGGGCGGCATGCCGTGCTCGAGCGCGCGCAGGAAGTCCTCGTCGAGCTGCATCGCCTCCGGGTCGCCGCCGGCCGCCTTGAGCGACTGCTCGGTGAGCCGGCGCCGCTGCTCGACGGGGTCGACCAGCTCTGAGTACCCGGTGGCCAGCTCGGTGCCGGCGACGACGAGGTCCCAGGCCTCCGCGAGCCGCGGGTCGTCGCGGTGGTCGCGCGCGAGCGGCCGCACCGACACCGGGTAGTCGCGCACGAACGTCGGCTCGAGCAGCGTGTGCTCGACGAGCTGCTCGAACAGCTCGAGCACCACCTCGCCCTCGTCCCACTCGGGCTTGAGGCCCACGCCGTGCCGCTCGGCGAGCTGCACGAGGCGCTCCTTCGGCGTGCCGGGGTCGACCTGCTCGCCGACGGCCTCGCTGACGGCGCCGTGCAGCGTCACCGACCACCAGGGCTGCTCGAGGTCGATCTCGCCGCCGCGACCGTCGGGCACGACCGTGCGACCGATCGCGCGCGCCGCCTCGAGGACGAGCTCGCGGGTGAGGTCGGCGACGGTGTCGTAGTCGCCGTAGGCCTCGTAGAACTCCTCCATCGTGAACTCGGGGAAGTGCGTGCTGTCGATCCCCTCGTTGCGGAAGTTCTTGCCGATCTCGAAGACCCGGTCGATGCCGCCGACGACGGCGCGCTTGAGGTAGAGCTCGAGCGCGATGCGCAGGGTGACGTCGAGGTCGAGCGCGTTCACGTGCGTGCGGAACGGACGGGCCGCGGCACCGCCGTGCACCACCTGCAGCTGCGGCGTCTCCACCTCGACGAAGCCGTGCCGGTGGAACGTGTCGCGCAGGCTGCGCACCACCGCCGCGCGGTCGCGCACCATCTGCCGCGACGGCGCGTTGACGATGAGGTCGACGTACCGCTGGCGCACCCGCGCCTCGGGGTCGGTGAGGCCCTTGTGCTTGTCGGGCAGCGGCCGCAGCGCCTTGCTCGTCAGCTGCCACGACTCCGCCATCACCGACAGCTCGCCGCGCTTGCTGCTGATCACCTGACCGGTGACGCCGACGTGGTCGCCGAGGTCGACGTCGCGCTTCCAGTCGGCGAGCCGCTCCTCGCCGACGCCGGCCAGGCTGACCATCACCTGCAGCGTCGTCTCGCCCTCCTGCAGGGTGGCGAAGCAGAGCTTGCCGCCCTCGCGCGAGAGCACCACGCGGCCGGTGACGCCGACGACCTCGCCGGACTCCTCGCCGGCCTCCAGGTGCCCGAACCGCTCGCGGACGTCGGCGCGCGACGCCGTGCGCGGGTAGCCGAGCGAGTACGGCGGCGTGCCGGCCGCCACGAGCCGGTCGTACTTCTCGCGCCGGACCCGCACCTGCTCGGGCAGGCCGTCGTCGGGAGCGGGAGGCGCGGGCTGCTCGGTCACGCCCCTCAGGCTAGTGAGCGGCGCCCCGCTGCTCCCCCGGCCGGTGATCGGAAGCGCGGATCCTCCTGTCAGGGCGCCCACGACGGAGGGACGGCCTCCCGACCAGCGGAGCGGGGCGGGCGCTCAGTCGCAGACGCGGCGACGGACGGCGACGTACGCCGCCAGCCCCACGGCGAAGGCGGCCCACCACGGCGCCTCGCCGGTGCCCACCGGCCACCGCGGGTCGAGCAGCAGCACGACGCCGATGAGCGCCAGGCACACCAGGGCCTCGTGCCGCAGGCGGGCGCCGCGCGCGAGCCCCACCGCGGCGAGCAGCGCGAAGCCGGCGAGGTCGCCGAGCACGCCGCGCGACAGGTACGGCTGGCCGCCGGCCACGTAGGCGGCGCTCGACACGACGGCCGCCACCGCCGTCGTCACCCACTCCGCCCGCGACAGCGCGAAGCGGCGGGTGGTGAGCATCAGCGGTTGCGCTCCCACACCAGCCGCAGGCCGTGCAGCGTCAGGTCGGGCTCGTGGATGTCGAGGGTGTCGCAGACGCTCACCATGAGGTGCGACAGGCCGCCGGTGGCGATGACGGTGGGGTCGTCGTCGAGCTCGGCGGAGATGCGGCGCACCATGCCGTCGACCTGCCCGGCGAAGCCGTACAGCAGCCCGCTCTGCAGCGCCTCGTTCGTCGTCTTGCCGATGACCGAGCGCGGCCGCTTGAGCTCGACCTTGAACAGCCGCGCGGCGCGGGCGGCGAGCGCGTCGACCGAGATCTCGATGCCGGGCGCGAGCGCGCCGCCGAGGAACTCGCCCTTCTCCGAGACGACGTCGAAGTTCGTCGACGTGCCGAAGTCGACGACGATCGCCGGGCCCCCGTAGAGGGTCGCCGCGGCGAGCGTGTTGACGACGCGGTCGGGTCCGACCTCGCGCGGGTTGTCGTAGAGCAGCGGCACGCCGGTGCGCACACCCGGACCGACGACGACGGTGGGGACGTCGGCGAAGTAGCGCTGGAACATCAGCCGCAGCTCGTTGAGCACCGCCGGCACCGTCGAGCAGACGGCGACGCCGTCGGGCTCGGGGTGCGCCTGCAGCAGCCCGCGGAACATGAGCGCGAGCTCGTCCGCGGTGACGCGAGGGTCGGTCTTGATGCGGTAGCTCTCGAAGAGCCGCTCGCCGTCGAACAGGCCCAGGACGGTGTTGGTGTTGCCGACGTCGACGGCGAGCAGCACGTCAGACCTCCAGCCGCAGGTCGACCCCGACGTCCAGGACGGGCGCCGAGTGGGTGAGCGCGCCGACCGCGAGGAAGTCGACGCCGGTCTCCGCGACGGCGCGGGCGTCGTCGAGCCGCAGCCCGCCCGACGCCTCCGTGCGCACGCCGGCCGCGGCGCAGACGGCGACCGCCTCGCGCATCTCGGCCAGGCTCATGTTGTCGAGCAGCACGAGGTCGGCGCCGGCCGCGACGACCTCGCGCACCTGCTGCACCGTGTCGGCCTCCACCTCGACCTCGACGTCGGGGTAGCGCGCGCGCACCGCCTCGAACGCCGCCACGATGCCGCCCGCGGCCACGACGTGGTTGTCCTTGACGAGCGCGGCGTCGGACAGCGACATCCGGTGGTTGACGCCGCCGCCGCAGCGCACCGCGTGCTTCTCCAGCACGCGCAGGCCCGGGGTGGTCTTGCGGGTGTCGCGCACGTGCGCGCCGGTGCCCTCGACGGCGTCGGCCCAGCGGCGGGTCAGGGTCGC
>DATMKB010000115.1:0-12569 GCA_035553635.1 Mycobacteriales bacterium | reverse complement strand
GAGGCGTCCGGCGGGGCGGCGTGGCCGTCCTGCTCCGCGGGTCGCAGCACCTCGAGCGTGCGCGGGCCGGTGAAGCGGCCCCAGCCGCGGACGAGCTCGATGCCCTCGGACGCGAGCAGCTCGGGCGACTCGTCCTGCTCGACCTCGCGCACGACCGCGGCCACGCGCTCCATCACCGCGGGGAAGTCGACCTCGACGGTGGCCGAGAAGCCGTACCGGTCGCCGGAGCGGGCGGCCGCCACGCGGCGGGCGCTCTCGAGCAGCGCCTTGCTCGGCACGCAGCCGTAGTGCGTGCAGTCGCCGCCCGGCCGGCCCGCCTCGACGAGCACCACCCGGGCCCCCGCCGCCCGGGCGGCCCGCGCGGCCCCGAGCCCGGTGGCGCCGGCGCCCAGGACGACGAGGTCGGGGGAGTCGGCGGCGGCCACGGGGGGAGTCTGCCCCGCCGTCGGGCAGCATGGCGGCATGGAGCCGGTGCACGTGCGCACGATCGGGGTGGACGAGGTCCGCGACGACGACCACCTGCTCGACGTCCGCGAGGACGACGAGTGGGCCGAGGGCCGCGCGCCGGCGGCGGTGCACGTGCCGCTGATGGAGGTGCCGGCCCGGGTCGGGGAGCTGCCGGCGGACCGCCGCATCGCGGTCGTCTGCCGCGTCGGCGGCCGGTCCGCGCAGGCGACCGCCTACCTGGCGGCGCAGGGCTACGACGCCGTCAACGTCGAGGGCGGGATGCTCGCCTGGCAGGCGGCCGGCAAGCCGCTGGAGGGGGACGGCGACCACCCGGTCGTGCGGTGACCGCCCTGCTGCGCCGGCTCGCCGCGGCCAGCCCGCTCGCGCCTGACGCCGCCGGCTACGAGGTCGACTGGACCGGCCGGGTGCGCGGCCGGGCGCTGGCGGTCGCCCTGCCGCGCAGCGCCGACGAGGTGGCGGCCGTGCTGCGCACCTGCGCCGAGGAGGGCGTCGGCGTCACCGTCCGCGGCGGCGGCACCGGGCTCGTGGCCGGCGCCGTGCCGGACGGGACGGTCGTGCTCGCCACGAGCCGGCTCGACGGGCTCGGGCCGGTCGAGGACGGCACGGTGGTGGCCGGGGCGGGCACGACGCTCGCCGCTCTCCAGGCGCACGCCCGCGCGGCGGGGTCGGAGTACGGCGTCGACATGGCGAGCCGGGACTCCGCGACGGTCGGCGGCACGGTGGCCACCAACGCCGGCGGGCTGCACGTCGTGGCGCACGGGACGACGCGGGCGCAGGTGCTCGGCGTCGAGGCGGTGCTCGCCGACGCCTCGGTGGTGCGGCGGCTCGACGGCCTGGTCAAGGACGCCACCGGCTACGACCTCGGCCACCTGCTGGTGGGCAGCGAGGGGACGCTCGGCGTCGTGACGGCGGTGCGGGTGCGGCTCGTGCCGCCGCCGGCCGGGCGCGAGACGGTGCTCGTCGGGCTGGACGGCGTCGAGGCCGCCGTCGACCTCGTGGCGCGGGCCCGGCGGGGGGCGCGCGGCCTGCGGGCGGCCGAGCTGCTGCTGGCCGACGGGCTGGCGCTCGTGCGCGAGGCGACCGGCCTGCCGGCGCCGCTGCGGGGCGCCCACCCGGTGCTCCTGCTGCTCGAGGCCGAGGAGGGCCTCGCCGGCGTCGTCGAGGACGTGCCCGAGGCGGCCGTCGCGCTCGACGCCGCCGACGCCGCCCGGCTCTGGGCCTACCGGGAGGGCCTGACGGAGGCCCTGTCGCGGCGCGGTGTGCCGCACAAGCTCGACGTGTCGCTGCCCGCGCGGGCGCTCGCTCCGTTCCTCGCCGACCTGCCGTCGGCCACCGGCCGGCACGAGGTGCACGTCTTCGGGCACGTCGGCGACGGCAACCTGCACGTCAACGTCCTCGGCCCGGCGCCCGACGACGACGCCGTCGACGAGGCGGTGCTGCGCCTGGCCGCCGCCCACGGGGGGAGCATCGGCGCCGAGCACGGGGTGGGCCGGCTCAAGCGGCGGTACCTGCCGCTGTCGCGCACCCCGGCCGAGCTCGCGGCCATGCGCGCCGTGAAGGCGGCGCTCGACCCGGCCGGCCTGCTCGGCCCGGGCGTCCTGCTGCCGGACCCCGCCCCGGGGGTGCAGACTCCGGCCTCGTGACGGACGCGCCCTGGACCGTGCTCGCCCTCCCGCCCCTGCCGCACGACGCGCTCGCCGGGCTGTTCGCCGACCCGCGCACGGTGCTCGTCACCCCGCCCGAGCGCACGCAGGAGGCGGTCGACGCCCTGCTGCCCGAGGCGGACGTCGTTCTCGGCGACTGGTCGCCGCAGCTGCGCGTCGGCGACCCCGGCCCCCGGGTGTGCTTCGTGCAGCAGCCGAGCGTCGGCGTCGACGGCATCGACCTCGACGCCTGCGCCGCCCGGGGCGTGCCGGTGGCGAACTGCGCCGGCAGCAACACCACGAGCGTGGCCGAGTGGTGCCTGTCGGCGACCCTCGCGCTGCTGCGCCGCACCGTCGAGGCCGACGCCGCCGTCCGGCGCGGCGAGTGGCCGCAGACCTCGCTGGGCGGCCGCGAGCTGGCGGGGTCGAGCGTCGGCGTCGTCGGGATGGGGCCGATCGGGCGCCGGGTCGCGGAGGTCTTCACGGCGCTGGGCTGCCCCACCACCTACTGGTCGCGCTCGCGGCACGACGACGCCCCCGTGCCGTACGCCGAGCTCGACGACCTGCTCGCCGGGTCGGACGTCGTCGTGCTCGTCATCGCGCTCGGCGACCTCACCCGCGGCCTGCTGTCCGACGAGCGGCTGCGCCGGATGAGGCCCGGGGCGCTGCTCGTCAACGGCGCCCGCGGGTCGATCGTGGACGAGGACGCCCTCGCCGCCGCCCTCGTCGAGGGGCGCCTCGGAGGCGCGGCCGTGGACGCCTTCGCCGTCGAGCCGCTGCCGGAGGGCAGCCCGCTGCGGACGGCGCCGGGCGTGCTGCTCAGCCCGCACGCCGCCGGGTCGACCGGGCAGGCGGCGATGCGGATCCTCGGCCAGACGACCGGCAACCTGCAGCGGGTGCTCGACGGCTCGCCGGTGGTCGACGTCGTCAACGGCGTCGACCCGCACGTGCAGCGCCGCGGCTGACGGGCAGGACGGACCCGTGACCCGGCCCGTCCAGGTGGTGGCGCACCGCGGCAGCAGCGGCGTGCGCGCCGAGCACACCCTGGGCGCCTACGAGCAGGCCCTCACCGACGGCGCCGACGCCGTCGAGTGCGACGTGCGGCTGACCCGCGACGGCGTGCTCGTCTGCGTGCACGACCGCCGGGTCGACCGCACCTCCGACGGCCGCGGTGTGGTCTCGACCCTCGAGCTGCGCGAGCTCGCCGAGCTGGACTTCGCCAGCTGGAAGGCCCGGCAGGCCGACCCGCTGCTCGAGGCGGCCTGGGAGGAGGCCGACACCGACCCCGAGCGGGGCAAGGTGCTCACCTTCGAGCGGCTGCTCGAGCTGGTGCTCGCCGAGCCGAGCGGCCGGCGCGTGCAGCTGCAGGTCGAGACCAAGCACCCCACCCGCTACGGCGGGCTCGTCGAGCGGCGCCTGGTGGAGGTGCTGGCCCGGCACGGCCTGCTCACGCCGCTGTCGCGGTCGGTGTCGCCGGTGGCGGTCCTGTCGTACGCGCCGACGTCGCTGCGGCGGGTGCACGCGATGGCGCCGCTGCTGCCGACCGTGCTCAACATGGACCGGGTGCCGGTGCGCTACCGCGACGGGTCGCTGCCGCCGCGACCTGCGGCGGCGGGCCTCGCGCTCAAGCACGTGAAGGCCTACCCGTACCTCGTCGAGCGGTTCCAGGCGCGCGGGCACCGGGTGCACGTCTTCACCGCCGACGCCCCGGAGGACATCGACCTGCTGCTCGAGCTCGGCGTCGACGCGGTGATCAGCAACCACCCGCGCCGGGTGCTCACGCGCCTCGGCCGCGTCTAGAGACGGTCGAGCAGCGCCTCGCCGAGCAGCGTGCCCGACAGCCACGCCGTCTCGACCCGCGGCGAGCCCCACCCGTCGCCGCACAGCCCCACGCCGGCGTCCCCCAGGTGGAACGGCTCCTCGCGCGGGCCGGCCGGGCGGGCGAGCGACCACCGGTGCACGTGCTCCCACTGCGGCGCCGGCACGCCGAGCACCTCGCGCAGCGCCGTCACCATCCCGGGGACGGCGGTCGCCGGGTCCTCCAGGTGCCGGGCGGCGAACGCGCCGGTCGAGTGCGCGACGAGCACGGGAGCGCCGTCGCCGCGGCGGGCGCCGTCGTCGGCGACCCAGGCCAGCACCGGGTGCTCGACGAAGGCGCCGTCGGCGAAGGGCCAGCAGCGCTCGGCGAACCCCGCGACGAGGGCGACGACCGGCTCCCAGGCCCGGCCCTCGACGGCGGCCCGCTCGGCCGGCAGGTCGGGCCCGAGCAGCCGGGCGGCCTGCGGGTCGGGCAGCGCCAGCACGACGGCGTCGGCCCGGTCGCCGTCGACGTGCGGCCCGGCCCCGACGCGCTGCACCTCGGTGCCCAGCCGGACGTCGAGCCCGACGAGCAGGTCCTCGACGAGGGTGCGGATGCCGCCGGGCGTGCCGTGGCGGACCGGCCCGTCGGAGGTGGTGCCCCAGCCGTCCGGCCCCGCGGTGGCGAACCGGGTGGCCCACGGCCGGGCGAGCCCCCGGGCGGTCCAGCCGTCGACGACCTCCTGGAAGCGCGGGTCGCGCGCGGTGAGGTAGCTCGCGCCGTGGTCGACCGGGCGGCCGTGCAGGGTGCGGGAGGCGGCCCGGCCGCCGGCCGCGCGCCCGCGGTCGCGCAGCTGCACCCGCACGCCGGCGTCGGCGAGGACGCGCGCGCAGGCCGCGCCGGACATCCCGGCGCCGACGACGACCACGTGCGGAGGCACGGGCCGAGCCTGCCGGAGCGCCCGCGGGCCCGCCACCGGGCAGGGCCGTCCGCCGCGCGAGGTTGGGCCGTCCGGCGCAGCCTGCGCCGGCACACCGGCGGGCACCACGGGGACGTGACCACCCTCGTCCTGCCGCACGCGGCCACCAGCACCGCCCCGGTCGCGCGGGCGCTGGCCTGCGAGCTGCGCACGGACGGCGTCCCCGCCGGGACGGCGGCCGAGGCGGTGGCCGCGGTGCTCGGCCTGCTGGGGCAGGCGCTCGCCACCGGGGCGCCCCTGCCGGGCGGGGCGCTGCGGGTCAGCTGGTCCGTCGGCGGCGACGGCGGGGTGCACCTGTCGGTCCGCGACGCGACGGGGCTGCGCACGGCGCAGGTCGGGGCGCTCGTCCCGCACTAGGCTCGCCGCCGACCTGACCCCGCCGCAGCACCCCTGCGCCGACGAGCCGGAGCGCGCCATCAGCCGCCGACGCCAGAACGCCCGCGCCGAGCGCCGCACCGACCGCGGTGCCGACCGGCTCGTCCTGCGCCCCTTCGAGGGGCTGCCGGGCGAGGTCGAGTGGGTCGCCCTCCGCGAGATCGTCCCGGCGGCCACCGCCCCGCTGGCGGTCGCCGGCCACCCCGACCGGACGGTCCAGCTGGCCACCGTGCTGCCGCTCGCCTGGCCCGCGCTCGTGCGCGCCGACGGCCGCGTGCTGCTCGGGCTGCAGGTGCCGACCCGGTCCGGCGACGTCAGCCGCGACCTCGGGTGGGCGCTCGAGCAGGCGCTCGAGACCGAGCCCGGCAACCCGGTCGTCCCCGTCGGGCTGCCCGGGCCGGGCGCGCGGCTGCAGGACCTGCTCGCCCAGGACGCGCTCGACGTGACCGTGCACGACGGCTTCGACTTCTGGGTCGAGGGCGCCGCCGACCCGTCGGGGGAGGTCGCCGCGTCCATGGAGCGGGCGAACGCCTCCGTCGTCCCGACGGCGCGCCTGGCGTCGGTGCCCGGCGCCTACTGGTGCCGCATGCGCGAGCGCAGCCACCTGCGCTGGGTCCTGCCGAGCGAGGAGGGCCCGACCCTCGACGCGATGGCCCGCCTGGCGGCCGCCGGCGACGGCCTGTCGCTCGGCGAGGGCACCCGCTACGTCGGCTCCTTCCGGGCGCACGGCCTGCTCGTGCCGGTGTGGGACCTGCCGCTCGAGACGGAGGCCGGGGCGCTCGAGGAGCCGGTCACCGCGCTGCGCGCCCGGCTCGACGAGGAGCTGGCGAGCCCGCGCCCGCTCACCGACGCCGAGCGCCGCACCCGGTCGGGCCTGCTCTCCCGCCAGCTGACGCTGCGCTGAGTCCCGTCCGTCTGGGAGCACACGCCGTGCGCGTGCGCCGCCGGACGCAGCGGGGACCGGCACGCGGTGCGTCCGGCTCCGCCGGCGCGGCCGCTGTGCTGCCAGACGGACGTCAGAGCGGGTCGCGCAGCACCGGGCAGCTCATGCACCGGGGCCCGCCGCGGCCACTGCCCAGCTCGGAGCCCGCGATGCGCACCACCTCGACGCCGGCGTCCTCCAGGCGCGCGTTGGTCTCGGTGTTGCGCTCGTAGGCGACGACGAGGCCGGGCGCGAGGGCGAGGGTGTTGTTGCCGTCGTCCCACTGCTCGCGCTCGGCGGTCACGGGGTCGAGCCCGGTGTCGACGACGCGCAGCCGGTCGATGCCCATGGCGTCGGCGGCGGCCTCGAGGAACGGCCGGGCCGGTCCGGCGACGACGTCGCCGTCCTCCCCGGGCGTCACCGGGTAGGCCAGGAGGCTGTCGGCCACCGCCGGGTACATGACGACGAGGTCGCGGTCGACCATCGTGCAGATCGTGTCGAGGTGCATCGTCGCCCGCTCCTGCGCGATCGGGACGGCGAGGACGGTGGTGGCCACCCCCGCGCTGAAGGCTCGCGAGGCGAACGCCTCGACGCCGGCGGGCGTCGTCCGCTGCCCGACGCCGACCGCCACCACCCCCGGCGCCATGACGAGCACGTCGCCGCCCTCGAACCACGCCTCCTCCTTGCTGCCGCCGTAGAGCAGCGGCGTGCCGGCGAAGCGCGGGTGGTGCCGGTAGACGACGCCGGTCAGCGTCGTCTCGCGCTGCCGGGCGTCCATCGAGGGCCGGGTGACCGCGACCTGCCGGTCGACCCACACCGACGAGTCGCGGGTGAACAGCAGGTTCGGCAGCGGCCGTACGACGAACTCGCCCGGCCCGGCGAGCCGGGCCACGACGCCCTCGGCGCCGGTGCGGGGGAGCTCCGCGTGGGTGAGCCCCGCCGCGAGGTGCAGCGCCAGCTCGTCGGGGTGGAGGTCGAGCAGCCAGCGCTTCAGGGCGTGGGCGAGCGTCGGCCCCACCACCGACGGCGCCACCGCCGCGCCGACCGCCTCGGCCCGGGCGGCCTCCACCGCGAGCGCCTCGCGCAGCAGCTCGGCCAGGTAGAGCACCTCGACGCCGCGCTCGCGCAGCGCCTGCGCGAACCCGTCGTGCTCCTCCTGCGCGCGGGCCACCCAGGGCAGGCCGTCGAAGAGCAGGTCGGCGTTGTTGCGCGGCGTCAGCCGCTGCAGCTCGGGGCCGGGGCGGTGCAGCAGCACCGTCCGCAGCCGGCCGACCTCGCTCGTGACGCCCGTGGACATGCGCGGACCCTACGGACCGGCGGGGCTCAGGCGGCGACGTCCCCCACGAGCTCGCGCCGCGCCGTCTCGAAGAAGGCGAGGTTGAGCTGCGAGCGCCACCAGGCGCCGCGCACGATGCGCGGGCCCCACTCGGGGCGCTCGCGCACGATCGGCACCACGGCCTTGTCCATCCAGTCGCGCCCGTGCACCGGGTCGACCTCGGCGTGCTCGACGTAGAAGGGGTACGCCTCCCGCGGCGCGCCGAGGCGGTCGAAGGCCTGCACCACCATCCGGCAGCGCGGGCCGGCCTGCAGCTCGAGCAGCCCGAGGGCCCCGACCATCTCCGGCTGCAGCCAGCGGTTGGTGGCCAGCAGCCCGCCGACGGCCACCCGCTCGAGCGCCTCGACCGGCTGCGCGTCGCGCCGCACGTGCGGCATCCCGACGGCGCGGGCCATGTCCTGGTGCAGCACGGTGTGCACGGCGGAAGCGTCGCCGCAGCCCATCTCGTCCCAGTAGTTCTTCCCGAGCTCGAGCTTGGCGCTGCCGGCCAGCCCGACCTGGCACAGGGCGACGAGGTCGTCGAAGCCGCCGTCGGGGCCGCCCTCCAGCGCGAGGAAGGCGACGAGCTCGTCCCAGGTGGCCGTCTTGGCGAGCCAGCGGTAGGCGGCGGGCAGCCGCTCCTTGGCGGCCAGCGCCCGCATGTCCTTGACCACCCGCTCGACCGGGTCCGGCTCGTCGGACCAGTCGTCGACGAAGCGGTCCTGGGCCTGCCAGGCCTCCTCGAGCTCGGCCAGCCAGCCGTCCTCGAGCCGGCGCTTGAGGTCGGCGACGACGGGGTGGTGCTGGTGCCGCGCGGCCGCGCCGACGACCTCGAGCGGCGCCGTGTGCAGGTCGTAGACCGACAGCAGCGTGAGCACGCGGTCGCGCCGGTCGAGCGGCGCGGCGCCGGACAGCGTCTCGAGGACGGCGCCGGTGCGGTCGGCGAGGGCGTCGGCGAGGCGGTCGGCGAGCGGCGTGCGGGAGGCGGCGGCACCCGGGGCAGGGGCGTGCTGCAGGAGGGTCATGCCGGGCGCTGTGCCCCGTGCCGGCGGGCCCACACCCCCCTGCGCGCGGCCTCCCCCGACCGGACTACGGTCCCCGGCCATGGGTCTGCTCGACGGCAAGGTCGCCATCGTCACCGGCGCGGGGCGCGGTCTCGGCCGCGGCGAGGCGCTCGAGCTCGCGAAGGAGGGCGCCGGCGTCGTCGTCGGCGAGGTCGACGAGGCGGCCGGCTCGGCCGTCGTCGACGAGATCTCCGCCGCCGGGGGCACCGCGGTGCTCTACCTCGGCGACTGCAGCGAGATCGAGCACGGCACGGGCATCGTGCGGGCCGCCGTCGAGCAGCTCGGCCGGCTCGACGCGCTGGTCAACAACGCCGGCATCCTGCGCGACCGCACGCTGGCCAAGATGACGCCGGACGAGTGGGACGCCGTCATCAAGGTGCACCTGCGCGGCCACTACGCGCCGACGCACGCCGCCGTGAACCACTGGCGGGAGGCCGGCCAGCCCGGTCGCGTCGTCTGCACGGCGAGCACGAGCGGCATCCTCGGCAACTTCGGCCAGAGCAACTACGGCGCGGCCAAGGCCGGCATCGCCGCCTTCGCGCAGATCGTCGCGCAGGAGAACTGGAAGCACGGCATCACCGTCAACGCCATCTGCCCGGCGGCGCGCACCCGGATGACCGAGGGCGCCTACGGCTCGATCGAGGGCGACGCCGAGCAGGGCTTCGACTTCTGGCACCCGGACAACGTCGCGCCGTTCGTCGCCTACCTGTGCAGCGAGGCGTCCGGCCACATCAGCGGGAAGGTCTTCGGCGTGCAGGGCGACACCGTCGAGCTGTACCGCCCGTGGGAGAGCGCCGCGTTCGTGCAGAAGGGCGGCAGCCGCTGGGAGGCGGCCGAGCTCGTCGACCGGGTGCAGGCGCTCTTCGACGAGACGGGCATGGAGCCCGCGCCGCAGAACGGCATGAAGCGGCTCCGCTTCTCCATGACGAACCGGGGCTGACCGGCCGGGTCACGACCCGGTCACGCCGGAGTCACGGCGGAGCGTCGTCCGCGCCGCTACTGTCCGTGCATGGACGTCTTCCTCACCGGGGGCACCGGCTTCATCGGCGGCGAGGTCGCCCGCCGGCTGCGCGCCCGCGGCGACGGCGTGCGCGCCCTGGTCCGCGACCGCTCGCGCGCGCAGGCGCTGGAGGACCTCGGCTGCGAGCTCGTCGTCGGCGACCTGTCGGACGAGAGCGCGCTGCAGGCCGCCTGCTCCGGCGCGGACGCCGTCGTGCACGGCGCGGCGGTGTACGAGGTCGGCGTCCCGGAGGACCGGCGCCCGGTGCTCGTGGACGCCAACGTCGGCGGCACGGAGCGGGTGCTCGGCGCGGCGCTCGCGGCCGGCGTCCGCAAGGCCGTCTACGTCTCGACCGTCGCGGTCTTCGGCAACACCCGCGGGGCGGTGGCCGACGAGACCTGGACCCGGCGCGACGACGTCCCGGTCACCTCGGTGTACGAGCAGACCAAGGCCCACGCGCACCGCCGCGCGCACGAGATCGCGGCGCGGGGGCTGCCGCTCGTGATCGTCCAGCCGGGCGTCGTCTACGGCCCCGGCGACCCGAGCACCTTCGGCGAGCTGCTGAAGCAGTTCCTCACCGGCAGGCTGCCCGCCCTGCCGTTCCCCGACTTCGGGATGACGCCGGTGCACCGCGACGACGTCGCGGCGGGCGTGCTGCTCGCCCTCGACAGCGGCGTGCCGGGCGAGAGCTACGTGCTGGCCGGCGAGCCCACCACCAACCGCGAGCTGCTCACCGTGCTCGCCGGCGTGGCCGGCCGCAGGCCGCCGTCGCGCACCGTGCCGACCGTGCTGCTCAAGGCTCTCGCGCCCGCGGGCCGGGTGGTCGGGCCGCTGCTCGGCTTCCCGCCGAACCTGCGCGAGCTCATCAGCTCCTCCGACGGCGTCACGTTCTGGGCGAGCAGCGCCAAGGCGCAGCGCGAGCTGGGCTGGTCGTACCGGCCGCTCGAGGACGGCCTGCGCGAGGTCGTCGCGGACGTCAGGCCGGCGGCCGCGCGCTGACGGCGGCGGCTCGGGCGAGCACCTCGCGCACCGGGCGGCCCAGCGCGGCGGCGGCCGCCGCGACGTCCTCCCACTCGGGCGTCGCCGTGCGCACGCCGCCGGCTGAGGGGTCGGTCGAGACCTTCACCCGCACCGGCTGCCCGTCGACGTCGACGGTCTCCCAGGTCCGGTCGAGCACCCGCCGGGCGGCCGGCCACCAGCGCAGGCCGATGGTCGTGGTCTCGCGCAGCACGGCAGCGGCGACGGCGTCGAGGGCGCCGGGCGGCGCCAGCGCGGTGAGCACCGCGCCCGGGCGGCCCTTCTTCATGAGCACCGGCGCGTGCCAGGCGTCGACGGCGCCGGCCGCGAGCAGCGCGTCGAGCACCGCCGGCCAGACCCGCGGGTCGAGGTCGTCGACGGTCGCCTCGACGACGACCACCTGCTCCGGCGACGCCGCCGGCTCGCCGAGCACGAGCCGCAGCGCGTTGGCGACCTCGGGCCGGTCGCGCCCGCCGGCGCCGACGCCCGTGCGCACCACGGTCATCGGCGGCAGCGGCTCCCACGCGTCCACCGCCGCGCGCAGCACCGCCGCGCCGGTCGGCGTCGTCGCCTCGTGCGCCGCGGGGCCGGCCTGCACGGGGACGCCGCCGAGCAGCTGCAGCACGGCCGGCGCCGGGACGGGCAGCGGGCCGTGGGCCCCGCGCGCGGTGCCGCTGCCGACCGACAGCGTCGAGCAGGACAGCCGGGTCAGCCCGAAGTGCACCAGCCCGGCCGCGGCCCCGACGACGTCGGCCAGCGCGTCGAGCGCCCCCACCTCGTGGAAGTGGACGTCGTCGGCCGGGACGCGGTGCACGGCGGCCTCGGCCTCGGCGAGCAGGGCGAAGGCCCGCAGGGCGAGCGCCCGCACCGGCTCGGCGAGCGGCGCCGCCTCGAGGACCGCCCGCACCTCGCGCCAGCCGCGCGGCGCGACCGGCAGGCCCTCCACCCGCACGTGCACCCGCAGGGCCCCGAGGCCGCTGCGCTCGACCGGCTCGGCGGCGAGCTCCACGCCGGGCGCGACGGCGGTGACCGCGGCCTGCATCACCTCGAGCGGCACGCCGGCGTCGGCGAGGGCGCCGAGCAGCATGTCGCCGGACGCGCCGGCCCCGCCGTCCAGCCAGCCGATCACGGGCGGGCCGCCGCCCGCGCGATCCGGGCCGCCAGCACGCCGGCGCCGAACCCGTTGTCGATGTTGACCACGCCCACGCCGGCCGCACAGGAGTTGAGCATCCCGAGCAGGGCGGCGAGCCCGCCGAACGAGGCGCCGTAGCCCACCGACGTCGGCACCGCCACCACCGGCGTGCCGACCAGGCCGCCCACCACGCTCGGCAGCGCCCCCTCCATGCCCGCGACCACCACGACGGCGTCGGCCCGCTCGAGCGCCGGCCGGGCGGCGAGCAGCCGGTGCAGCCCGGCCACGCCGACGTCGTCGACCCGCTCGACGCCGGCGCCGAACACGCGGGCGGTGAGGGCCGCCTCGGCGGCGACCGGGCCGTCGGAGGTGCCCGCCGCCACCACGGCCACCGTGCCGCGCGGCTCCGGCAGCGCGCCGACGGCCACTGCGGAGCCCTCGACGAGCACCGGCCCGTCGAGCTCCTCCACCACCCCGGCGGGCGTCCGCGTCACGAGCACGGCGCGGTCGGTGCGGGCCCGCAGCGCCCGGACGACGTCGAGCACCTGGGCGGCGGTCTTGCCCGCGCCGTAGACGACCTCGGGGTCGCCGGTGCGCAGCTCGCGGTGCAGGTCGACCGTGCTGTGGGCCAGCTGCTCGTACGGCGCGGCCACGAGCCGGTCGAGCGCCTCGCCCGGGTCGACCCGCCCGGCGGCCACCTCGGCCAGCAGCGCCCGCGCGTCGTCCCTCTGCACGGCGGCAGCGTAGGGCGCTCAGGCGCCCAGCTCGTCCGGGACGACGGTGGCCGCGAACGGGGCCTGCGCGGTCCACGCCTGCCCGCTGCCCACGCGGGCGACCTCGACGTACCGGCCGTCCT
>DATMKB010000114.1:0-3006 GCA_035553635.1 Mycobacteriales bacterium | reverse complement strand
CCGGCGACCGCGTCCGCGTGCCGGGCGTGGGCGAGATCGGCACCGTCGTGTACGACTCCGACCGGGCCGGCTCCTCCGTCGACTTCACCCTCGTGCGCGTCGACGACGCGCTGATCGGCCGCACCAACCCGCAGGTGCGCGGGTTCGCCGGCCCGACCGGGTCCGTGGTGACCGCCGACCTGCAGCGCGGCGACCTCGTCGACGTGTACGGCTACGGCCTGGTCTTCGGGCAGCGCGAGGAGACGCGGCCCCGGCGCGGCGTCCTCATGGCCTTCGACGACGACGAGTTCGCCATCAACATGCCGGCCGTGAACGGCGACTCCGGCGGCCCGGTCCTGCACTCGGAGACCGGCAAGGCGCTCGGCATCGTCAGCCGGTACGGCTTCACCGCCACCCCGCCGTCCACGGACGAGGGCCCGCTCATGCCGTTCGTCTTCCGCGCGCTGGCGGACGCCGGCTTCGGCGACGTCGTGCTGGCCACCGTCGAGGGCTGACGGCCGCTCACCGGTCAGGGCCGCTTGCGGCCGGCCCGGCCCGGCTGCGCGTCGAGGAGGTCCGAGTCCCGCATCGCGTGCCAGAAGGCGTCGGCCCAGACCCGGTGGCCCCGGTCGCGGGGGTGGAACCAGTCGGCGGCGAAGTCGGTGAGCATGGCGGTCCAGCCGCGCGCCTCGAGCGCGTCGTGCAGGGGGACGACGGTCAGCTGCTCGGCCGCCGCGCTCGTGCGGACGGCGGCGGCCGCGGCCTCGGCGTCGCGCTGCCAGCGGCCGTGCATGAAGTACGGGACGTCGGCGACGAGGGTGCCGGCGGGCAGGGCTGCGGTCAGGCGCTGCACCCGGGTCGTGAACGCGGCGAGGTCGAGGTCGCGGACGTCGTTGCCGCCGATCGCGACGGTGACGACGTCGGGGCGCAGGTCCCGCAGGCGAGGGAGCTGGTCGCGCAGCAGGTCGTCGATGCGCCCGCCGGACGCGCTGAGGTTCACCACCTGCACCGGCTGGCCGGTGCTGCGGCGGATCCGGTCGGCGAGGACGCCGACGTAGCCGCGGTCAGGACGGCTGGCGCCGATGCCCTGAGCGGCGGAGTCGCCCAGCGCGACGTACAGCAGGCCCCCGGGCTCGCCGCGTGGCCGGTCCCAGTACCGGCGGTGCTCCTCGACGCTCCTGCCGAGCTGCACCAGCTCGACCAGCCACAGCCCGAGCACCGACAGGGCGACGAGCGCGACGACGGCCAGCCGCGGGTGGTGCCGGACCAGGCTCCGCACGCGTAACTCCTCCCTCCGCCGGACGGCTGCGCTGCGCTGCCCACAGTCGGACGGGGATGCCCGCCGTCGCCAGGGTCGTTCGTCACCGCTGTGCCCACGGCGTCGAGGTCCCGCGCCTCGCGGTCGACGTCCGCGGTGGCAGCTCCGGTGCTGTCGCCGTGCCCGCGACGGTCGCAGCGGACGACGGTCCAGCTGCGCAGGAGCGGCAGCAGCGGGTCGGAGCACCGCCGGTCCGTCGCCCCGCCGTGGGCGAGCACCAGCAGCGGCCCCTCGCCGGCGGCGCGCTCGACGGCCAGGTCGACGCCGTCGCTGGTCCGGAGCACGCCCGCGGCGGCAGGGTCGCACCGTCCGGCCGCCGCGCGCCAGACCGTCCCGGCGTGGTGCGGGCCGGGGGAGCGGGGGCCAGCGTCGTCGCACCCCGGACCTGCCGTCCTCGACATACCGTTCGGGCGAGTCGTAACCTGCAGGTGCGGGTTGAGCAGACAGGCCGCCACAGCGCTCGTCAGGGCGCACCGGCGCCGCCGAGCCCCTGCGGTGCCTGGCCGCCCCTCGCACGGCAGGACGCCGCATGACGCAGATCATCGACCGGCCCAGCACGGCGGAGCAGCGCTACACCGTCCGCAGCGCCCTCGAGCTCGCCCGCCTGCAGCTCGACGCGCTCGCCGCCTTCACCCGCGCCCGGCGAGAGGCCGAGGACGCCGCCGACGGCATGACGTCCTCGCGCGAGGACCGCATGGACCGCGACCGCCGCCTCGAGGTGGTGCAGCGCCAGCACGCCGCCCTGGTCGAGCGCCTCGACGCGCAGCTGGCCGCCTCGGGGCGTCCCCTGCAGGAGGAGCTGCGCCCGCGCGCCGTCGTCGTGCACCGCGACGAGTGGTTCACGGCGAAGGTCTGCCCGCTGCTCGAGGGGCAGGGGTGGGAGGTCGTCGCCCGCGTCGACAACGGCGCCGACGCCGTCGGCATCGCCGTGGCGGAGCAGCCCGACCTCCTGCTCACGGGCGAGAAGCTCCTCATGCTGCCCGGCGAGGAGGTCGTGCAGGCGGTGCGCCGCTACTGCTCGAGCACCGTCGTGGCCGTGCAGGTCGGGCACGGCGACCAGGTGGCGGAGCTCCTCGACGTCGGGGCGCACGTCGTGGTGACCCGGCAGGTGCCGCCCGCCGACCTCGTCGCGGACCTGACCGCGCCTGCGAGGTTCGCCGGCTGAGGGCAGCGCCGGCGTGCGGCCGGTGCCGTGCCGGGGCTGCCCGCCACGACGCTGCGCTGCTGGTCGGCCGCCCTCAGGAGACGAGCAGCGCCTGCCGCTCGAGGGCTGCCCGCTGGACGCCGTCGAGCGGGCCGGGCTGCTGGGACGCGTAGTCGAAGGCGACGAGCACGACCTCGGCGCGGGCGGCGAGCACGTCGTCCTGCAGGACGTTGCAGCGGACGCGGAACGAGCTGCGACCGATCGAGAGCACCCGCACCTCCACGACGAGCTCGCCCTCGCGCACCTCGTTGTGGTAGTCGACCTCGATGCGCGGGACGATGGTCGCGGCGCCGAAGCAGCCCAGCTCGGCGAGCATCGCCGACCAGGCGTGGCCGCAGCGGCGCAGGATCATGTCGAAGTTCATGTGGCCGCCGCGGCCGGGAGCCGTCGGGTCGAGCTCGGCGAAGGTGCCGAGGTGCTCGGGCAGGACGGGGGTGACGTGGCGGAACACGAGCACCAGTGTCGGGCCCGTGCAGGGTCCCGGGCCCGTGCCGTTGGTCACGCC
>DATMKB010000113.1:0-2295 GCA_035553635.1 Mycobacteriales bacterium | reverse complement strand
CGGCGGGCCTCGCTGCGGCTGATGCCGAGGCCCTCGGCGAGCAGGTCGACGACGAGCGGCCGGTCGCCCGACGCCGACACCGACGGCGCCTCGGCCAGCGCCGCCCGCAGCGTCGCCTCGTCGAGGCCGGCGAGGTCACCGCCGCCGAACAGGGCCGCGCTGGCCGCCTGCACCCGGGCCACCTCCTCGGGCCCGTGCACGAGGGCAACGAGCTCCGCGGCGAACCGGCGCTGCGCGGCGCGGGCCTGCGGGCGCTCGGCCGTGGCGGCGTCGAGCGCCTCGACCTCGTCGCGGCCGACGAAGGTGAGCAGCCGCAGGTAGGTGCCGACGTCGCGGTCGTCGACGTTGAGCCCGAACTGGTACAGCGCGTACGGGGTGGTGAGGGCGGGGTCGAGCCAGACGCTGCCCCCGCCGGTGCTCTTGCCGATCTTGACGCCCGAGCTGTCGGTGACGAGCGGGAACGTCAGGGCGTGCGCCGACACCTCCGGCCCCTCGAGGCGGCGCAGCAGGTCGAGACCCGCCGTGATGTTGCCCCACTGGTCGGTCGCGCCGACCTGGAGCCGGCAGCCGTGCCGCCGGTAGAGCTCGACGTAGTCGTGGGCCTGCAGCAGCTGGTAGCTCAGCTCGGTGAAGGTCATGCCGCCGCTCGACAGCCGCGCGCTGACCGACTCGCGCGCCAGCATCTGGCTGAGCGGGAAGTGCCGGCCGACGTCGCGGAGCAGCTCGAGGGCGGTCATCGGCGCCGTCCAGTCGAGGTTGTCGGCGAGCAGCCCGGACTCGCCGTCGAGGACCAGGAACCGCGACATCTGCTGCCGGATGCGCGTGACGCGCTCCGCGACGACCTCCGGCGTCATCATCACGCGCCCCTCGGTGCGCCCGGAGGGGTCGCCGATGAAGCCGGTGGCCCCGCCGGCCAGGGCGATGGGGCGGTGCCCGGCGAGCTGGAAGCGGCGCAGGGCGAACAGCGGGACGCAGTTGCCGACGTGGAGGCTGTCGGCCGTGGGGTCGAAGCCGCAGTAGAGCGTCAGCGGGCCGGCCTCGAGGTCGCGGGCCAGCGCGCCGAGGTCGGTGGTCTGCGCGAGCAGGCCGCGCCACTCGAGGTCCGCCAGGACGTCGGTCACCGGCGCGACGGTGGGCAGGGCGGCGGCGTCGGGCAGGGTCGGGCTGGTCATGCGCCCGATCGTGCCGCACCCGGCGGCCGGCGCCGGCGGGGGACGGCCGCGCGGTACGGCGAGACGGTCGGCTCGCCGTCGACCCAGAACCGCCAGGGCGTCGGCGCGCCGGCACCGGCGACGCCGACACGCGGCCCGGTGCGGACGCGCGACGGCGCCACCGGGTCGCCGGCGAGGAGCTGCAGGGGAGACGCGGGGGCGAGCACGTCCGTGCCGTCGAGCTCGCCGGTGACGCCGAGGGCGCGGGTCAGCCGGGCCGGCCCGCGGCACAGGTCGCGGTCGCGCACCCCCGGACGCCGCTCGCGCGCGGCGTCGAGGCCCTCCACCACCTCGCCGGCGCGCAGCAGCACCGCCGACGCCGTGCCGTCGGGACCGGTGACGACGTTGACGCACCAGTGCATGCCGTAGGTGAAGTAGACGTACGCGTGGCCGGCCGGGCCGAACATGACCGCGGTGCGCGGCGTCCTGCCGCGGAAGGCGTGCGAGCCGGGGTCGGACTCCCCCGCGTACGCCTCGACCTCGGTCAGCCGCACGGTGACGCCGCCCCCGCGCAGGTGCGCGCCGAGCAGCGCGGGGGCGACGTCGAGGACCGGGCCGGACAGCAGCGCGCGGTCGAACGGCCTAGAGCGGGGCATCCGCCCAGGCGGTGTGCGCCGCGACCTCGGCGGTGAGCACGGTGAGCTGCTCCTGCACCCGCTCGGGCGCGGTGCCGCCGTGCGCCTTGCGAGCGGCGATGGCGCCGCGGACGTCGAGCACCTGGCGGACCTCCGGGACCAGGTGCGGCGAGACGTGCGCGAGCTCCTCGTCGGTGGCCTCGTGCATGTCCTTGCCGTTGACCGTGCACCAGACGACGAGGTGGCCGACCGCCTCGTGCGCCTCGCGGAACGGCACGCCGCGCCGCACCAGCAGCTCCGCGACGTCGGTGGCGAGGGCGAAGCCGGTGGGCGCCGACCGCTCGAGGACGTCGTCGTGCACGGTCATCGTGGCGACCATGCCGGCCATCGCGGGCAGGACGAGCAGCAGCGTCTCGACGGCGTCGAAGCAGGGCTCCTGCGCCTCCTGCATGTCGCGGTCGTAGGTCAGCGGCAGGCCCTTGAGCATCGCCAGCTGCCCCGTGACGTGG
>DATMKB010000112.1:0-5727 GCA_035553635.1 Mycobacteriales bacterium | reverse complement strand
CCCGCGCGGGCCCGTCGGTGCGCACCCGCGAGACGCAGGTGCGCTACATCCTGCGCGAGACCGGCGCCTACCTGTACTACCGCGTCCTCGGCGACAGCGCCGGCAGCGGTCCGCCGGCCGTCTGACGCGGGCCGGCGTCCGGGCCAGGTGGCAGGGTGGGCGGGTGCGCCGCTCCGTGCTGGTCCCGCTGCTCGTCCTCGCCCTCGCCGCGCCCGCCGCCCCGGCCGGTGCGCAGGAGGCGGCCGCGCCCGTCGACGTCACGGCCACGGCGTGCCCGCCGTCCGCCGTCCCGGGCGGCCGCTACGACGACGTCCTGCCCGGCGGGGAGCAGGCGCTCGCCGTCGACTGCCTGACCGTGCACGGCCTGCTGCGGGGCCGCACCGACGCCCTGTTCGACCGCCTCTCCGGCATCCCGCGGGCCCAGGTGGCGGTGCTGCTCGACCGCGTCAGCGCCTACGCGGTGCAGGCGTCCGGCAGCGGCGCCGTCCGCAGCGGCACGGCCGCGTTCGACGACCTCGACAGCGAGCCGGCGGAGGTCCGGGAGGCGGTCGGCCGGCTCGTCGAGGAGGGCGTGCTGCGCGGCAGCCGCGACGGCGACCGCGAGGTCTTCCGCCCGCGCGAGCTGCTCAGCCGCGGGCAGATGGCGGCGGTGCTGCGGCGGTCGCTCGACGCGGTGTCGCGGCTGGCCACGGGCACGGCCGCGCCGCGCCGGGCACCCGTCGACGCCTTCGACGACGACGCCGGCAGCGTCTTCGAGGACGACATCGGCGTCGTCGCCGCCGAGGGGCTGGCCGCCGGCACCGGTCCCCGCCGCTTCGACCCGGGCAGCCCGGTGACCCGCCAGCAGATGGCGCTGTTCGCGGCCCGGCTGCTCGAGGTGGAGGCCGCCGCGGGGCGCGTCCCGGCGCGGTGGGCGCCCGGCGGAGGCCCGCTCACCCAGGGCGCCGTCGCGGTGCCCGGCGCGCCGGCGGAGGTGGCCCGGGGGCTGAGCGTCCCGTGGAGCCTGGCGCCGCTGCCCGGCGGCGGGGCGCTGGTCAGCGAGCGCGACAGCGCGCTGCTCAAGCGGGTGGCGGCCGACGGCACCGTGACCACCCTCGGCCAGGTGCCCGGCGTCGTGCCGGGCGGCGAGGGCGGGCTGCTGGGCCTGGCGCTCTCGCCGTCCTTCGCGACCGACGGGCTCGTCTACGCCTACGTGACGGCGTCAGCCGACAACCGCGTCGTGCGCTTCCGGCTCGCGCCCGGCCCCACGGCGGTGGAGCCGGTGCTCACCGGCATCCCGAAGGGCAGCATCCACAACGGCGGCCGCCTGCGCTTCGGCCCCGACGGGATGCTCTACGTCGGCACCGGCGACGCCGCCGTCCCCTCGCGCGCGCCCGACCCGGGGTCGCTGGCCGGCAAGGTCCTGCGCGTCACGCCGGGCGGCGGCGTGCCGGCCGGGTCGACCTCCCGCGTCTGGTCCCGCGGCCACCGCAACGTGCAGGGCCTGGCCTTCGACGAGGCCGGCCGGCTCTGGGCCAGCGAGCTCGGCCAGAGCACCGCGGACGAGGTGGCCCTCGTCCGCCCCGGCCGCGACCACGGCTGGCCCGCCGTCGAGGGGCTGGGCCGGCGGTCGCCCTACGTCGACCCGCAGGTCACGTGGGCGCCGGCGGAGGCCTCGCCGAGCGGCGCCACGCACGCCGCCGGCTCGCTGTGGGTGGCCGCCCTGCGCGGGCAGCGGCTCTGGCAGGTCCCGCTCGCCGGGGAGCCCAGCGCCGGTGCCGCCGCTCGCCCGCGGGCCCACCTGGTCGGCGCGGCCGGCCGGCTGCGCGACGTGCAGCAGGTCGCCGACGGCTCGCTGTGGGTGCTCACGAACGAGGCGGACGCCCGGGTTCTGCGGGTCCCGCTCGGATGAGCCGCCCGTGACCCGCGCCTACGACGCGGCCGACACCGCCCGGCGCGTGCCCGAGCCCCCGAGCGCCTCGGGCCGTCCGCCGTTCGCCCGCGACCGCGCCCGCGTGCTGCACTCCGGCGCCTTCCGCCGCCTGGCCGGCAAGACGCAGGTCGTCGAGCCGGGCGGCGCCCACGACGGCCCGGGCGTCGTCCCGCGCACCCGGCTCACGCACTCCCTGGAGTGCGCGCAGGTCGGGCGGGAGCTCGCGGCGGCGCTGGGCGCCGACCCGGACCTCGTCGACGCCGCGTGCCTGGCCCACGACCTCGGCCACCCGCCGTTCGGCCACAACGGCGAGCGCGCGCTCGACGAGGTGGCGCAGCCGTGCGGGGGCTTCGAGGGCAACGCGCAGTCGCTGCGGGTGCTCGCGCGCCTCGAGGTGAAGGTCGACGGCGGCGGCCTCAACCTCACCCGCGCCGCCCTCGACGCCGCGACGAAGTACCCCTGGCCGCGGCGGGACGGCTCGCCGAAGTACGGCGCCTACCCCGACGACCTCGAGGTGTTCGCCTGGGTGCGCGGGGGCGCGCCGGGCGAGCGGCGCTGCTTCGAGGCGCAGGTCATGGACTGGGCCGACGACGTCGCCTACTCGGTGCACGACCTCGAGGACGGCATCGCCGCCGGCCACGTGCCGCTGGCCGCCCTGCAGGACCCCGTCGAGCGCGACGCCCTCGCCCTGCTGGCGCGCGACCTGTACCTGCCGGCCGCCGACCCCGCCGCCCTGCGCGCGGAGCTCGACGGCGTCGTCGGCGACCCGCTGTGGCCCACGGGGCACGACGGCTCGTCGGCGGCGCAGGCCCGGCTCAAGGCGCTGACGAGCGGCTGGATCGGCCGGTTCTGCCGGGCCGCCCTGGCGGCCACCCGCGAGCGGCACGGCGACGGGCCGCTCGGGCGCTACGACGCCGACCTCGTCGTGCCCGACCGCGCCGCGGCGCAGAACGCGCTGCTCAAGGCAGTGGCCGCCCGCTACGTCATGGCCCGGCCGGGGGTGGCCCGGGTGCAGGAGGACGAGCGGGCCCTGCTCGCCGACCTCGTCGAGCGGCTCGCCGACCGCGCGCCGGACCTGCTCGAGCCGGCCCGGGCGGCCGACTGGCACGCCGCCGCCGACGACGCCGGCCGCCTGCGCGCCGTCGTCGACGCGGTCGCCTCGCTCACCGACTCCGCCGCCGTGGCCCTGCACCGCAGGGTGCTGTCCACCTGACCGCGGGGACAGCCCTACCGCGACCCCGCGGGGCCTAGACTCCGAGCCGCTGGCGGAGGAGGCAGGACGTGGCTGGACGCATCCGCGACGACGACGTCGTCCTGGTGCGCGAGCGGGCCCCGATCGCCGACGTCATCGGCGAGTCCGTGCAGCTGCGGCCCGCGGGTGGCGGTCGCCTGAAGGGGCTGTGCCCCTTCCACGACGAGAAGACGCCCTCGTTCAACGTCAACCCGCAGCTCGGCTTCTACATGTGCTTCGGCTGCGGCGAGAGCGGCGACGTCATCAGCTTCGTCCGCAACACCGAGCACCTGTCGTTCGTCGAGACGGTCGAGCGGCTCGCCGCCCGCTACGGCGTGCAGCTGCGCTACGAGCAGGGCTCGGCCGCTGCCGGCCGGCAGGCCTCCCAGCGCACCCGCCTGGTCGAGGCCCACCGGCTCGCGCAGGAGTTCTACGCCGAGCAGCTCGGCACGCCGCAGGCCGCGGCGGGCCGGCAGTTCCTCGCCGAGCGCGGGTTCGACCAGGCCGCCGCCTCGACGTACGGCGTCGGCTTCGCGCCGCAGGGCTGGGACGTGCTCGTCAAGCACCTGCGGGCCAAGGGCTTCAGCGGCGAGGAGCTCGTGCTCGGCGGCCTGGCGTCCGAGGGGCGCCGCGGCCCGGTCGACCGCTTCCGCGGCCGGCTGCTCTGGCCGATCCGGGACCTCGCCGGCGACGTCGTGGGCTTCGGCGCCCGCAAGCTGTTCGAGGACGACAACGGGCCCAAGTACCTCAACACCTCCGAGACGCCGATCTACAAGAAGTCCTCGCTGCTCTACGGCCTCGACCTCGCCAAGAAGGAGATCGCCCGCCGGCGGCAGGCGGTGGTGGTCGAGGGCTACACCGACGTCATGGCCTGCCACCTCGCCGGCGTGCCGACCGCGGTGGCCACCTGCGGCACCGCGTTCGGGGCGGAGCACATCGCCGTCCTGCGCCGACTGCTCATGGACGCCGGCGAGCTGCGCGGCGAGGTCGTGTTCACCTTCGACGGCGACAGCGCCGGCCAGAAGGCGGCGCTCAAGGCCTTCGGCGAGGAGCAGAAGTTCGTCGCCCAGACCTTCATCGCCGTCTCGCCCGACGGCATGGACCCCTGCGACCTCCGCCTGGCCCGCGGCGACGCCGCCGTCAGCGACCTCGTGGCGGCCCGGACGCCGCTGGTGGAGTTCGCCATCCGGTCGGTGCTCGCCAAGTACGACCTCGAGACGGTCGAGGGCCGGGTGCAGGCGCTCGGCGAGGCGGCGCCGCTCGTCGGCCGGCTCAAGGACCGCGCGCTGCGGCCGGAGTACGCCCGTCGGCTCGCCGGCTGGCTCGGCATGGAGGTCGAGCCGGTGCTGCAGCGCGTCGCCGAGGTGGCCGGCGACGTGCGGGCCCCCGCGCAGCGCCGGGCCGCCGCGCCGGAGGTCGACACCGCTGCCGTCACGGCCGAGCGGGAGCTGGTCAAGCTCGCCGTGCAGGTGCCCGTGCTCGTCGCCCCGGAGTACGACGCCCTCGACGCCGAGGTGTTCAGCCACCCGGGCGCCCGCGCGGTGCACGAGGTGGTGCAGAAGGCCGGTGGCACGGCGTCGACGGCCGGCGGCGAGGCGTGGGTCAGCGCGCTGCTCGAGGCCGCGCCCGACGACGCCGTCCGCACGGCCGTCACGCGGCTCGCGGTCGAGGCGCCGATGTCGGACGGCGAGCCCGACGCCCGCTACGCCGGGGCGGTGCTCGCCCGGGTGCAGGAGGTCGCGGCCACCCGGCGGACGCTCGAGCTCAAGCAGCGGCTGCAACGGCTCAACCCGGTCGAGGCGCCGGAGGAGTACAACAGGCTCTTCGCCGAGCTCATCTCGTTGGAGCAGACGGTCCGGGCCCTGCGCGAGCGCGGGATCGGGACGCTGTGACCGGCGGGCGGACGGAGGAGGTCGCCGTGATCACCCCCGCTCCGCCCCTGCCCGAGGTGCCCGAGATCCAGGCGCTCCTGGCGCACGGCCGCGACGTCGGGCTCGTCACGTCCGACGAGGTCACCGCCGCGATGGTGGCCGCGGAGCTGCCCGCGGAGGACCTCGGCGCCGTCCTCAAGGTCTGCGCCGACGCCGGCGTGGAGGTCGTCGAGGCGGTCGACGACGACGACGAGAAGGCGCAGGAGCGCGAGGAGGCGCTGCGCCGCGAGGAGGAGGAGCTCGCCGCCCGCACGAGCACCACCAGCGACCCCGTGCGCATGTACCTCAAGGAGATCGGCCGGGTGCCGCTCCTGACGGCGGCGCAGGAGGTCGACCTCGCGCAGCGGGTCGAGGCAGGGCTGTTCGCCGCGGAGAAGCTCGAGAAGGAGCCCGACCTCGACGACCGGCTGCGCGCCGACCTCGCCTGGATCGCGCAGGACGGCGTGCGGGCGAAGCGCCAGCTCGTGGAGGCGAACCTGCGCCTCGTGGTCTCCATCGCCAAGCGCTACGTGGGGCGGGGGATGCTCTTCCTCGACCTCATCCAGGAGGGCAACCTCGGCCTCATCCGCGCCGTCGAGAAGTTCGACTACACCAAGGGCTACAAGTTCTCGACCTACGCCACCTGGTGGATCCGGCAGGCCATCACCCGGGCG
>DATMKB010000111.1:0-3692 GCA_035553635.1 Mycobacteriales bacterium | reverse complement strand
CCGCCCTTGAGGCTGTTGCTGCGGAAGATGTCGGCGAAGCGCGGGCTGACCACGGCCCGGAAGCCGAAGTCCTGCAGCGCCCACACGGCGTGCTCGCGCGAGCTGCCCGTGCCGAAGTTCTCGCCGGCCACGAGCACCGATGCGCCGGCGTGCTCCGGGCGGTTGAGGACGAACGACGGGTCCTCGCGCCACTCGCTGAACAGGCCGGCGCCGAAGCCGGTGCGCTCGACGCGCTTGAGCCAGTCGCTCGGGATGATCTGATCGGTGTCGACGTCGCTGCGCCGCAGCGCGACCGCCGTGCCCGTGTGCGTGGTGAACGGCTCCATGGCTCAGACCTCCTGCAGGTCGCTCGGGGCGGCCAGCCGGCCGACGACGGCGGTGGCGGCGGCCACCTCCGGGCTGACCAGGTGGGTGCGGCCGCCGCGGCCCTGGCGCCCCTCGAAGTTGCGGTTCGACGTCGAGGCGCTGCGCTCCCCCGGCTGCAGGGTGTCCGGGTTCATGCCCAGGCACATCGAGCAGCCGGCGTTGCGCCAGTCGAAGCCGGCCTCCGTGAAGACCCGGTCGAGGCCCTCCTGCTCGGCCTGCAGCTTCACGAGCATCGAGCCGGGCACCACCATGGCGCGCACGCCGTCGGCGACCCTGCGGCCCTTCACCACGGCGGCGGCGGCGCGCAGGTCCTCCATGCGGCCGTTGGTGCACGAGCCGAGGAACACCGTGTCGACGGCGACCTCGCGCATCGGCGTCCCCGCCGTGAGCCCCATGTACTCGAGCGCACGCGTGGCAGCGTCGCGCTCGCTGCCCGCGGCCAGCGCCTCGGGGTCGGGGACGGTGCCGCCGAGCGGCACGCCCTGGCCCGGGTTGGTGCCCCAGGTGACGAACGGCGTGACGGCGGAGGCGTCGAGGACGACCTCCTTGTCGAACTGCGCGTCGTCGTCGGTGCGCAGCGTGCGCCAGGAGGCGACTGCGGCGTCCCAGTCGTCGCCCTGCGGCGCGTGCGGACGGCCCTGCAAGTAGGCGAACGTCGTCTCGTCCGGGGCGATCATGCCTGCGCGGGCGCCCCACTCGATGGACATGTTGCAGATCGTCATGCGCGCCTCCATCGACAGCGCCTCGATCGCCGGCCCGCGGTACTCGACGACGTGGCCCTGGCCGCCGCCGGTGCCGACCTGCGCGATGAGCGCCAGCACGAGGTCCTTCGCGGTGACGCCCGGCTGCAGCGCGCCCTCGACCGTCACGGCCATCGTGCGGGGCCGCACGAGAGGGAGGGTCTGCGTCGCGAGGACGTGCTCGACCTCGCTGGTGCCGATGCCGAACGCCAGCGCACCGAAGGCGCCGTGGGTGCTCGTGTGGCTGTCGCCGCAGACGATCGTCATGCCGGGCTGGGTGACGCCCAGCTGGGGGCCGATGACGTGCACGATGCCCTGGCCGGCGTCGCCCATGGGGTGCAGCCGGACGCCGAACTCGGCGCAGTTCTTGCGCAGCGTCTCGACCTGCGTGCGGCTGACCGGGTCCTGGATCTCGCCGCGCAGCAGGTCGGTCGGGACGTTGTGGTCCTCGGTGGCCAGCGTGAGGTCGGGCCGGCGCACCGGCCGGCCGGCCAGGCGCAGGCCGTCGAACGCCTGCGGGCTCGTGACCTCGTGGACGAGGTGGAGGTCGATGTACACCAGGTCCGGCTCGCCCTCGGCCCGCCGGACGACGTGCGCGTCCCAGACCTTCTCCGCCAGCGTGCGCCCCACGGCGTCCTCCTCTTGCTGTCCCACATACCGGGATGGCAGTATCACGGCGTGGAACACAGTAGCGGAGTCGGCGTCCTGGACAAGTCCGTGTCCGTGCTCGAGGCCGTGCGCGGCGGCGCCCGCTCGCTCGCTGAGCTCACCGCGGCCACCGGGCTGTCCCGGGCGACGGCGCACCGGCTCGCCGTCGCGCTCGAGGTGCACCGGCTGCTGCGCCGCGACCGGGGCGGCCGCTGGCTGCTCGGACCCCGGCTGCAGGAGCTCGCCGGCGGTCCCGCGGCCGACCGGCTGCTCGAGCGCGCGGGCCCCGTGCTGGCCCGGTTGCGCGACGGCACCGGCGAGAGCGCCCAGCTCTACCGCCGCACCGGCGACACCCGCGTCTGCGTCGCCGCCGCGGAGCGCCGGTCGGGCCTGCGCGACACCGTGCCGGTGGGCTCGGTGCTCCCGCTCACGGCCGGGTCCGCCGCCCAGGTCCTGCTGGCCTGGGCGCCCGACGACGCCGTCCCGGCCGGCTCGGCCTTCACCCCCCGGACGCTGGCCGACGTGCGGCGGCGGGGCTGGGCGGCGTCCGTCGGCGAGCGCGAGGCCGGCGTCGCGTCGGTGTCCGCCCCGGTGCGCGGACCGGACGGCGCGGTGGTGGCCGCCGTCAGCGTGTCCGGGCCCATCGAGCGCCTCACCCGCTCCCCCGGGCGGCTGCACGCCGCCGCGGTCGTCGCCGCGGCCGAGGAGCTGAGCCGGGTCCCCGGAACGGACTAGTCCGACGGATGCCGCAGAACGGTCGGATCGGGCCATGGCGGTGCGGTCCGGCGCACACCATCCTCGACCGCATGACCCCGCACCCCGTCCCCGTCGCCGACCTGGGCGCCCGCCGCACGGCGGGTGAGCGCGCTCTCGCCCGCGCGGCGCACGCCCCCGTGCGGCACGTGACGGAGGAGTTCCTCGCGGCGCTCAACTGCCGCGACCTCGACGTCCCGCTGTCCGCCGGGCCGCGGCCGGTGCTGCGCGCGGTCTGACCCTGTGGACGGCTCGCCCGTCCTGTCGCACCACGGCCGGAGGCTGCGGACGTGCCCTCCTCGACGCCCTGCGCGGCCGCCGGCTGCGACCGGCTCGTCTCTGCCCGCGGCCACTGCGAGCGCCACTACCGGCAGCTGCTGCGCCGCGGCGAGCTGATCCGCGACCCCGCGCCCAGGGCCTGCGCCGTGGACGGGTGCGGCCGCCGGGCCGTCACCCGGGGCTGGTGCCAGGGGCACTACGTGCGGTGGAGGCGCACCGGGGACGTGCGCGCCGACGTGCCGCTGCGGCGGCCCGAGCAGGACGCCTGCGCGCTTGACGGCTGCGTGCGCGGCGCGCACAGCGGCGGCCTCTGCCGCAGCCACGCACGCCGGCTGCGGCTGTACGGCGACCCGTACGGCGGTCGTCCCGAGCGCGTCCGCCGCCCGGGCGGAGGGCACCTCTCGCACGGGTACCGGCGGGTGCCGGTGCCCGAGGAGGACCGCCACCTGACGCGCGGCCTGGCGGTCGAGCTCGAGCACCGGCTCGTCATGGCCCGGGTCCTCGGTCGGCCGCTGACACCCGACGAGTCCGTGCACCACGTCAACGGCGACCGGCTCGACAACCGCCGGCAGAACCTCGAGCTGTGGTCCTGCTCGCAGCCGAGCGGTCAGCGGGTGAGCGACAAGGTCGCCCACGCCGTCGCGCTCCTGCGCCGCTACCGCCCGGACCTGCTGCACGACCCCGGGAACTCCGAGGGCCGCCGTCCGCACTCGGACGACGGCCTCTCGGGCTGACGCTGCGTACCCCCGATCGGATTCGAACCGACGCTACCGCCGTGAGAGGGCGGCGTCCTAGGCCGCTAGACGACGGGGGCCGGGACTCGCTGTGTGCAGTTGTGAGCTGGTGCGCTGGGGTACCTGGACTCGAACCAAGACTAACTGAACCAGAATCAGTCGGGCTGCCAAT
>DATMKB010000110.1:0-2095 GCA_035553635.1 Mycobacteriales bacterium | reverse complement strand
CGGTCGTCGACCACCCGGACGCCGTCGGGGAACGAGGGGTCGTCCTGGCTGTAGACGGTCAGCGGCCCGGCGGCGGCCAGCTGCTGCAGGGCGGGCACCACGAGCTCGCACGTGGGGCAGTCGCGCTTGACCACGGCCACCCAGCCGTCCGGCAGGTCCACCGCGCGACCGTAGCCCCCGGGTGGGGCCGCGCGGTACCGGGTAGCCGCCGGGCATGGAGCTGTCGACGACGTCCGCCGTCCTGCTCGCCCTCGGCTCCGCGCTCGTGCTCGCGGCCCTGCACCTCGCGGCGCCGCGGATCCGGTCGCTGCCGCTCGTGCCGGAGCACGTGACGACGTCGTTCGCCGGCGGGCTCGCGGTGTCGTACGTGTTCCTGCACCTGCTGCCGGAGCTCGCGGAGGGGAACGCGCGGGTGCGCGAGCTGCTCGGCGAGGAGGGGGCGCGCTCGCCCCTCGAGGGGCTCGAGATCTTCCTCGTGGCGCTGCTCGGCTTCACCGTCTTCTACGGCCTCGAGCGCCTCGCCGAGCGCCACCGGCGCCAGCAGGACGACGGCCGCCCGCCCGCCGGCGTCTTCCGGCTGCACCTGGCGTCGTTCGCCCTGTACAACGCCGTCATCGGCTACACGCTGCCGCTCGACTGGCGCGCCTCGACCGCCTTCGCCGTGCTGTTCACCGTCGCGATCGGCCTGCACTTCGTGCTCAGCGACCGCGGGCTCGAGGAGCACTACGGCGAGCGCTTCGACCGCTGGCCGCCGCGGCTCCTGCTCGCCGGCGCGCTGCTGGTCGGGTGGGGCCTGGCCGCGCTGGCCGCCCCGACGAGCGGCCTGGTCGTCAGCCTGCTCACGGCGTTCCTCGCCGGCAGCATCCTGCTCAACGTCTTCAAGGAGGAGATCCCGTCGGCGCGGCGGTCGCACTTCGGCTGGTTCGCCGCGGGCCTGGCGCTCTACGCGCTGCTGCTCGGCGGCGTGACGGCCCTGCAGGAGGAGGAGCACGGCTCCGGGCACGAGCCGGCGTCCGCGCACCGCTGACGCGGGACGGTCGGCCGGCCGGCCCGGGACCTAGGTCCGTGGCCGCGCAGCGGTGCCGCGGACGACGGTGGGACCTCCCGACCGAGAGGCCCCCGCCATGACCGCTCCCACCGCCGTCCGCACCGCCGTCCCGGACCTGCCCGCGCAGCGCACCGCGGAGCACGACGCGGTGCCGCCGGCAGCCCCGCTGCCGCCCGGCTGGGGCTCCGCGGAGGACCGCACGACGGCCGCCTGGCTGCTCGTCTTCGCGGTCTTCCTCGGCGCCTTCATCAGCGTCTTCATCTGGCTGGGGTCGAGCGTCTGGTGACCGCTAGTGCGCGGCGGCCGACGACCCTCCGCGCACGCGCTGCACCCCGGTGACGGCGGCGAGCACCAGCGCGCCGACGACCAGCCCGACGAGCGCGCTGGCCGCCGTCTCGACGAGCCAGCCGACGACGCCGCCCACCGCGCCGGTGGCGTCGTGCGCCGCCTCCTCGAGGGTGTGCACGGCGTCGTAGAGCGGGTGGAACCCGAGCTCCTCCGTGCCGAGCAGGATGATGTGCCCGCCGACCCAGAGCATGGCGGCGGTGCCGACGACGGCGAGCACGGCGAGCACCTTCGGCATCGCCCGCACGAGCCCGCGTCCGAAGCGCGCGGCCCCCTGCGAGGTGCGCTGCGCGAGCGACAGCCCGACGTCGTCCATCTTCACGATGAGGCCGACGACGCCGTACACCAGCACGGTGATGCCCAGCGCCACGACGGCGAGGATCACCGCGCGCGAGACGAACGGCTGGTCGGCCACCGTGTCGAGGGCGATGACCATGATCTCGGCCGACAGGATGAAGTCGGTGCGGACGGCGCCGCGCACCACCTCGTCCTCGTCGACGAGCGTCGGCTCGCCGGTCGCGTCGTCGACGTGCTCGGCGGCGTGCGAGTGGCCGCGCAGCTTGCCCCACACCTTGTGCGCGCCCTCGTAGCAGAGGTACGCGCCGCCGACCATGAGGATCGGCGTCAGCAGCGCCGGGAGGAACTGGCTGAGCAGCAGCGCCGCCGGCAGGATGACGAGCATCTTGTTGCGCAGCGAGCCGA
>DATMKB010000109.1:0-9194 GCA_035553635.1 Mycobacteriales bacterium | reverse complement strand
CAGGTACTGGCGGCCCGACGGCCGTCGGCGCACCACCTGCCGGTCCGGCTGCGGCAGGCCGTGCCGCCGCAGCAGCCTCGCGAGGTCGAGCTCCCCCAGCGCGCGGACGCCGCTGCGCAGGTCCGCCGCCGTCGCGCGCAGGAGTCTCCCGCGAGGTGACCTGCGCACCTGCGCCACGGCGTCCTGCAGGTGCTCCACCGTGGCCAGCCCCTGCTGCACCACCACGACCAGCAGGAGCCGGGCGGCACGGTCGGAGCGGGCCCACAGGGCCCCGTGCACTGCGGCGACGGCCGGCTGGACGCAGCGGACGCCGTGGCGCACGACCACGTCGTCCTCGTGGAAGCGACGGCTCTCGTGGACGCGCACCCCCCGCGGGTGCTTCGGCGTCGACCCCTTCGGCGCGATGACGTGCACACCCGCGGCGTCGTCGTCGAGGTCGAGGCCGGTGTGCTGCAGGGCGCTCAACCCGTCGAGCGCCGCCCGCGGCCCGACCTCCAGCACGGCCACGGCTCGCCGCTGCCGCGCGGACAGCGGGCCGTTGTGCACGACGACCGTCTGCGGGCCGGTGCGCTGCCAGCGCCCGACACGGAGCTCGGCCTGCAGCACCCAGCGCGGGATGCCGGCGTGCAGCACCTCGGGCCGGTGGAGCACGCCGTCGCGGCGCTCCGCGAGGTCGAGCAGCCGGGCACGGAGGTCGTCGGGCGGGGCGGTCGTCATGCGCAGGACACTGGGCCCGACGAGCACCCCCGCCGGCGCCGTCGACAGGATCTGTGGAGGGGGAGCGTCCGGCGTGCCTCGCGCGCGGCGCGTGCCAGCAGACGGACGCACCGACGTGTCCGGCCGGAGCGTCCGGCGGCAGCCGTGCGGCGCGTGTGCTGCCAGACGGACGCAACCGGTCAGCGGAAGGGCGTGACCACCGGCACGAGCGGCGCGCTGACGTTGGGCGCGTACTCGAGCAGCACGTTGCGCGGCGACTCCATGGGCACCGAGTACCGCCACTGCTGGCCGTCGACCTCGGTGAGCGGCACGCCCGTGAAGGCGTTGTCGCTGTCGTGCGTCGTGAAGAAGTGGATGCCGTGGCTGCCGAAGGCGCCCTGGCGCTGGCGGCAGACGAGCTGCGCGTACGGCGTCCCGCCGTTCGCCGTCTCGTAGCCCGCCACGACGCGCTCGTCCGTCGAGGCCTCGCCCGGCCAGGGCCGCGCCACCGGGTCGTCGCCCGTGCCGTCGTCGAGGCACGCGTCGTCGCGGTAGTAGGGCACGGCGGCGGCGTTCGTCAGCGACGTCGCGCCGGTGAACTCGAAGACGTAGACGGCGCTGCCGTTGTCGTCCTTGCCGGCGACCTGCTCCGGGCGGTGCACCGCGGTGACGAGGTCGAAGGTCGGGTCGGCGGCGTCGAAGTACGCCGGCTCCCCGAGGACGGGCACCTCGTCGATGCTGCCGGTGTCGTCGTTGACGCCGTCGACCGGCACGCCGTCGGGGTGCAGCAGGTTGTAGTAGCGCTCGGCGACGTCGGCGTCGTAGTCCCACGACGTGTACAGGCCGTCCGGCGGGATCGGGTGGACGCGGACGCGGTACCGGTAGACGTCGGCGTCGCGGTAGTACGTCTCGGTCTTGGTGACGTTGGTGCCGGAGTCGGCGCCCCACACCTCGCGGATCGCGCGGACCGGCCCGGCGCGCCAGCCCAGCAGCGCGGCGTTGGCCTCCCAGTTCACCTGCTCGTCCTCGAAGCCGACGAGCGAGATGGCCGAGTCGGGGCTCTGCTGGAACGCCCGGCCCTTCCACCGGTCGATGAGGTCGGCGCCGTAGAGGCCCTCGCCGCCCCCCGGCACGCCGGTCTTGCCCGGCCGGCGGACGTTGAGCTCGCGCACCATCCAGCGCCCCGTGGCGCGCAACCGGTAGGTGGGCGTGGTGACGGTCATGGCGTCGCTCGGGAAGCGGTCCTCCGACAGCCCGGGCAGCGGCACGCCCTCGTCGTCGCAGACCGTGCCGGGCAGGTTCGCGCCGTAGCCGCGGTTGCTCGTGCCGAGCTTCTCCGGGTCGTCGGCGGCCCACAGCCGGCGGTCGAGCCAGCGGTCGGCGTCGGCGTCGCGCACCATGCGCACCTCGGCGCCGCGGTCCCAGCGGAACGACGACCCGCCCTCCTTGCGGAACAGGTACAGGTGCCGGGTGCCGGCCGGGTCGAGCGGGTCCTGCACCGCGACCGCCTGCCCGTCGGACGCTCCCGGCGGCGGCGGGGTGCCGAGCGGCGCGGCGGCGCCGGCGTCGCGGGCCTGCAGGGCGATCTCGTCGTCGTCGTCGAGGCCGGCGACGGGGTCGACCCGCGGGCCGAGGTAGCTCTCGAGCGCCTCCTGCGGGCCGAGGGAGACGACGCCCGCCTCGACGGCGGCGCGCACCTCCTCGACCGACTCGGCGTAGCGGGCCTCGCAGGTGCCGAAGACCTTCTTCCAGGCCTCCTCGCCGGTGGTGTGCGCCGTCGGGCCCCAGGCGTAGGTGAGCTCCTGGTCGGTGCCGGAGTAGAAGGAGAAGTCCGACCTGCCGTTGGCGAGGAAGTACGGGAAGCGCTCGTCGACCTGCACGGGCACCTCGACCCAGCGGCCCTCCCAGCGGTAGGCGGCCACCTCGTCCACCGGGACGCCGGTGCGCGGGTCCGGCGGCACGGTGAGCGTGCCGTTGTGGGCGGTGCGCTCGCCGCCGACCTCCTGCACCCCGCTGGGGTACGGCTCGGCCGTGCCGACCGCCGGCAGCCGGCTCCACGACGGCAGCGCCGCCCCGGTCAGGACGACGGGCGCGGCGTCGCGGGCGACCGCCACGGCCGGCGCCGGGGGCAGCCCGACGCCGGCGGCGGCGACCGCGCACGACGTGCCGAGGACGGCGAGACCGGTGACGCCGACGACGAGCCGGCGGGCGGGACGAGGCACGGCGGTGCTCCTGCGTGACGGGGGCGTTGCAGAGGGTTTCGACGGCGTCGGCGGACCTCCTGCCGGGCGGACGATCTGGAAGGATCGGGCGCATGGCGGGGGCGGTTGGACTGGCACGGACCGAGGACGAGAAGGCCCTCCGCGCGGTCGAGGAGCAGGTGCTGTGGCTCGCCACGAGCATCGTGCAGGCGGCGAACGCGCGGCCGGGCGACGGCAGCGGCCTGAAGGTCGGCGGCCACCAGGCGAGCAGCGCCTCGATGGTGACGATCATGACCGCGCTGTGGTTCGACGCGCTGACCGCCGCCGACCGTGTCAGCGTCAAGCCGCACGCGAGCCCGGTGCTGCACGCGGTCAACCACCTGCTGGGCCGGCTCCCGGCGGACTACCTGCCGCGGCTGCGCGAGTGGGGCGGCCTGCAGCCCTACCCCAGCCGCACGAAGGACCCCGACCTCCCCGACTACTCGACCGGCTCGGTCGGCATCGGCGCCACGGCGCCGGTGTGGGGCGCCGTCGCCCGGCGGTACGTGAGCACGCACTTCGACGCCCGCCCCGGCGGGCGGCAGATCTCGCTGCTCGGCGACGCCGAGCTCGACGAGGGCGCGATTTGGGAGTGCGTGGCCGACCCGGTGGTGCAGCGCCTCGGCGAGGTCCTGTGGGTGGTCGACGTCAACCGCCAGTCGCTCGACCGCATCGTCCCGGAGATCGCCGTGCAGCGGTGGGCCGGCATGTTCGCCGCCGCGGGCTGGCAGGTCCTCGAGGTCAAGTACGGCCGGCGCCTGCAGGAGCTCTTCGCCCGCGAGGGCGGGCACCTGCTGCGCGAGCGCATCGACGCGATGGACAACGAGGAGTACCAGTGGCTCCTCCGCGCGCCGTTCGAGGAGCTGCGCGACCGCCTCGTGCGCGGCGACGCCGCGCTCGACAGCCTCCTGCGGCCGCTGTCCGACGTCGACCTCGCGGTGGCGGTGCGCGACCTGGGCGGCCACGACCTCGTCGAGCTGTCGCGGGCCTTCCGCGCGGTCGACAACGACCGGCCGACCGTCGTGCTGGCGTACACGATCAAGGGCTGCGGCCTGCCCGTCGAGGGCCACCCGGCCAACCACTCCGCGCTGCTCACCCCCGAGCAGTACGAGGAGTTCGCCGAGTCGCTGGGGCGCGACCCCGCCGACCCGTGGGCCCCGCTCGACCCCGACTCCCCCGCCGGCAAGCTCTGCCGGGCGACGGCCGCGCGGCTGCAGCGCTCGCCCGTCGAGCGGCGCGAGCCGCCGGCGGTGCCGGCGCAGCTCGGCCGCGCGCACCGCGGCACCACCTCCACGCAGGCGGCGCTCGGCCGGGTGCTCACCGACCTCACCCGCGACGCCCCGGACGTCGCCGCGCGCGTCGTCACCGTGAGCCCGGACGTCGCGAGCAGCACCAACACCGGCGGGTGGATCAACAAGGTCGGCGTGTGGTCGCCGCAGGACCGCCACGACTGGTTCGCCGAGGACGGGGACCGGCTCGTGCGCTGGCGGGAGACGAGCACCGGCCAGCACGTCGAGCTCGGCATCGCCGAGGTGAACCTCGTCGGCCTGCTCGGCGAGCTGGGTGCCACCTGGTCGACGCTCGGCGAGCCGCTGCTGCCGATCGGCACCGTCTACGACCCGTTCGTCGGGCGCGCGCTCGAGCCGTGGGTGTTCGGCACCTACGCCGGCGGCCAGTCGGTGCTCGTCGGCACGCCGTCGGGCGTGACGCTCGCGGCCGAGGGCGGGGCGCACCAGAGCATCACGACGCCGTCCATCGGGCTGGAGACGCCGGGCGTCACCGCCTACGAGCCGGCCTTCGCGGTCGAGCTCGAGTGGTGCCTGCTCGACGCGCTGTCCCGGCTCGGCCGGCCCGACGGCGAGTCGGCCTACCTGCGCCTCACCACCCGCCCGGTCGACCAGGCCCTCGCCGCGCTGCCCGATGACGACGCCGGCCGCGAGCAGCGCCGCCGCGACGTCCTCGCCGGCGCCTACCGGCTGCGCACCGCCGACGGCGCCCCGGACCTCACGGTCGCCGTCGCCGGGGCGCTCGTGCCCGAGGCGCTGCAGGCCGCCGACCGGCTGGCCGGCCTCGGGCTGGCGGCCGACGTCGTCGTCGTCACCTCCTACGACCGGCTGTGGCGGGCCGTGCAGAGCCGGCGCGGGCTGCTGCGCGGCCCCGCGGTCGACGAGGGGGTGCTCGACCGGGTGCTCCGGCGGGCGCCGCTCGTCACGCTGCTCGACGGGCACCCGCACACGCTGGCGTTCCTCGGCACGGTGGTGGGGCAGCCGGTGACCTGCCTCGGCGTGAGCACCTTCGGCCAGGCCGGCGACCTCACCGACGTCTACCGGCACCACGGCCTGGACGCCGACGCCGTCGTCGGCGCGGCGCTCGACCTGCTGGACGCCTGAGTCAGGTGCCGCAGAAGGTCCGGTAGCCGGCGTCGTCCGGGCCGGGCTCGGCGTACCGCTCGAGCCCGGGCCGCTCGTCGTAGGGCCGGGTGACGGCGTCGAGCAGCCGCTCGACCGGGCCGAGGTCGCCGGCGGTGCCGGCCGCGAGCGCCTCCTCGACGAGGTGGTTGCGCGCGACGTAGACCGGGTTGGCGCGGTCGCACACCTCGGGGTCGGGCCCGTGCGCCGCCCACCGCTCGCGCCAGGCCTCGAAGGCGGGCCGGTCGACGAACAGGTCCAGCCCCGCGGAGGCGTCGCCGCGCGCGACCCGGCCGAGGGCCCGCCAGGCGGTGGTGTGGTCGGTGCGCTCGGCCTGCAGCAGCGCCAGGAAGCCGTCGGCGAGCCGCTCGACCTCCGCGTCGTCGACGTGCTCGGCGAGGCCGAGCTTGCGGCGCACGCCCGCGATACGGGCGGTGTTGTACGCCGGGCGGAACCCCTGCAGGGACTCGACCGCGCGCGCGACCGCGGTGTCCTCGTCGTCGGCGAGCAGCGGGAGCAGCGCCTCGGCGAGCCGGGCCAGGTTCCACTCGGCGACGACCGGCTGGTTGCCGAAGGCGTACCGCCCGAGCTCGTCGATGGAGCTGAACGCGCGCCCCGGCTCGTAGCCGTCCAGGAAGGCGCACGGGCCGTAGTCGATGGTCTCGCCCGACAGCGTCGTGTTGTCGGTGTTCATGACGCCGTGGACGAAGCCGACGAGCACCCACTGCGCCACCAGCGAGGCCTGCGCCGCCACCACCGCCTCGAACAGCGCCCGCGGCGGCGCGTCCGCCTCCGCCGCCTGCGGGTGGTGGCGGGCGACCGCGTGGTCGACCACCCGCCGCAGCAGGGCGACGTCACCGGTGGCGCGGGCGTACTGCACCGTGCCGACGCGCAGGTGGCTGCTCGCGACGCGGGCCAGCACGGCGCCGGGCAGGACCGTCTCGCGCTGGACGCCGCGGCCGGTGGCGACGACGGCCAGCGAGCGGGTGGTGGGGATGCCGAGGGCGTGCAGCGCCTCGCTGACGACGTGCTCGCGCAGCATCGGCCCCACGGCCGCGAGCCCGTCGCCGCCGCGGGCGAAGGGCGTGCGTCCCGACCCCTTGAGGTGCAGGTCGCGCAGCCGGCCGTCGCGGTCGACGAGCTCGCCCAGCAGCAGCGCCCGGCCGTCGCCGAGCCGCGGGGAGAAGCCGCCGAACTGGTGCCCGGCGTAGGCCTGCGCCACCGGCCGGGCGCCCGCCGGCACCCGCTCGCCGACGAGCAGCCGCACGCCGTCCGGGCCGCGCAGCCGGTCGGGGTCCAGGCCGAGGTCGCGCGCCACCGGCTCGTTGAGGACGAGCAGCCGCGGCGCCGGCGCGGGCGCCGCCTGCCAGGGCACGGCGAGCTCCGGCAGCTCGTCGGCGAAGCGGGCGGACAGCTCCGGCCAGTCCTGCGGCAGGGGCGCGGCGGCGGTCATGCCCCCTGCCTTCCCGTCCCGGCCCCGACTCACCACGGGTCGCCCTCCCGCCAGTCGCAGGCCAGCGGGCCCTCGACGTCGAGGCCAGGGCCCCGGACGTGCACGCAGTCGTCGGCGTCGGGCGTCCGGACCAGGCCGTGCGGGGTGAGGGCGGAGGTGGGACCGCGCCAGAGCACCCACCCGCGGGCGGCGTAGAAGGGCAGCGCCACGTCGGTCGCGGCCAGGGCGGCGACGTCGTACGCGGCGGCCGCCGCGCGCTCGAGCGGGGCCATCACCGCGCCGCCGAGGCCGCGCCGGCGCCGGTCCGCCCGGACGGCGACCCCCTCCACGTAGCCGGTGCGCAGGACGCGACCGCCGTGCAGGAGCCGGCGCTGCACGAGCGCCGCGTGCGCCACGAGGTCGCCGCCCTCCCGCGCGAGGGCGTGCAGGCCGCCGAGGCAGTGCTCCCAGTCGTCGTCGGTCAGCTCGCCGTCGAAGGCACGGTCGAGCAGCTCGCGCACCTCGGCGCGGGCGGCGCCGTCCAGGTCGGCGGTGTGCACGACCGCGACGCGCACCGTCAGTCGGTCTGGTCGGCCGCCCGCACGCACTGGTCGAAGCCGTAGTCGCGCATGAAGGCCAGGTCGGCGGTGGTCTGCGGGCGCTCGCCGACGAGCCGCAGCAGCGTGGCCGTGTCGTTCGCGGCGGCGGCGGCCTTGAGCTGCTCCGCGTACGCCTCGGCGGCCGTGACGTCGGCGCGCAGCGGGTCGTACACCTTCTCGGTGACCTCCGCGGCGTCCTCGGCCGGCGGCTCGACCGCGGTGAGCTCCTCGACCGAGGAGCGCACGACCTCGACGGCGCGGTCGGCGAAGGCGGGGACCTCCGCGACGCCGGCGGGGGTGCCGAGCTCCCGCACGGCGATGTTCGTCTCGGTGCAGACGTCCTCGGCGGCGGTCAGGTACGCCTCGCGCCGCTCCTCCAGCGACGGCTCGCCGCCGTCGCCTCCCCCGCTGCAGGCGGCGGTGAGGACCAGGACGGGCACGAGGAGCAGCGAGCGGCGCACGCCGCAGTCCATCACGGGCGGCGCCCCAGCGCCCAGCACGCCACGGCGGCGGCCGCCGCGACGTTGAGCGAGTCGACCCCCGCGGCCATGGGGATGCGCACCCGCTCGTCGCTCGCGGCCATCGCCTCCTCCGTCAGGCCGGGACCCTCCGCCCCCAGGACGAGGGCGGCGCGGTCGTCCTCGCCGAGGACGACGTCCTCCAGCCGGGTCGCGGTGGCCGACGGGGTCAGCGCCAGCACCCGGAAGCCGGCGTCGCGCAGGTCGCCGAGCCCCTCCGGCCAGCGGTCGAGCACGGCGTAGGGCACGGCGAAGACCTGGCCCATCGACACCCGCACCGCCCGCCGGTACAGCGGGTCGCACGACCGCGGGCCGAGCAGCACGGCGTCCATGCCGAGCCCGGCCGCCGAGCGGAACACCGCCCCGAGGTTGGTGTGGTTCGTCACCTCCTCCATCACGACGACGCGGCGGGCGAGGGCGAGGACCTCCGCCGCCGACGGCACGGGCAGCCGCCCGAACGACGCGAGGACGCCGCGGTGCACGTGGAAGCCGGTGACGGCGCGCAGGACGTCGAAGGACGCGACGTGCACCGGGCAGCCGAGCGAGAGCAGCGCCGGGTCGAGCTCGGCGTACCGCGACGGCGACACGAGCAGCGACCGCGCCGGGTAGCCCGCGGCCGCGGCCCGCACCACCACCTTCTCGCCCTCGGCGATGAAGAACCCGGCCTCCGGCTCGTGCCGCATGCGCCGGGCGGCGTCGGTGAGGCCGACGTAGTCGGCGACGCGGGGGTCGGCGGGGTCGTGGATCTCCTCCGGCGGGTGCACGTCCGGACGCTACGATGCTCCGCCGGCAGACGACCCCACCCGTCCCAGGAGGACAGCACCGATGGCCGAGGCCCACAAGCACAAGACGACGTCGTGGGTCTCCGTGGCGCTCATCGTCGTCGCGAGCATCGTGCTGGCGTTCGCCTTCGTCCTGCAGTCGGTCCCGCTGGGCATCGTCGGCGGCCTGCTGACGCTCGCCGGCGTCGTCGTCGGCATCACCGGCGGCATCATGGACGACGCCCACTAGGGCGCCACCGCTCCGGGAACAGAGGACCCGCCCAGCTCAGCGCCGGGCGGCCGCCCAGCGGCGCAGCAGGTCGATGCGGTCCTGCACCTGCGCCGCGGTGGCGACGGCCGTCGGCGGCCCGCCGCACTCCTTGCGCAGCTGCGCAAGGAGTGCGGCGTGCCGGTGCGGTGGTGCCAGGCGCCGACGAGCCCGTTGAGCTCCTTGCGCAGGTTCTGCAGCACCTCGAACGCCGAGGGGTCGCGCTCCGCGCGCGGCGGGGGCGGCGCCGCGGCGACCTGCGCGGCCTGCCG
>DATMKB010000108.1:0-2123 GCA_035553635.1 Mycobacteriales bacterium | reverse complement strand
AGGCGGTCGGCCAGCCCGCCCGGCGGCAGCGCCACGACGAGGTCGTCCACCGCCCCGTCCGGCCCCCGCTCGACGACGTCGAGGGACAGGATGTCGCCGCCGGCCTCGCCGAGCGCCGTGGCGAGGGCGCCGAGCATGCCGGGGCGGTCGGGCAGGACGACGCGCAGCAGGAAGGACACGCCGACCAGCGTGCCGCAGCCGTGTTGCGCGGCGGTTGCGCGGCGATGTCGGCGCGGTGCGGGGCCACTACGGTGAGGGGCGACCCGCCCCACCGCCGAGGAGCCGCATGCCCGAGATCACCCGCGAGGAGGTCGCGCACCTCGCGCGCCTGTCGCGGCTCGCCCTCGACGACGCCGAGCTGGACCTGTTCCGCGGCCAGCTCGACGTCATCCTCTCGGCCGTGGCGAAGATCGGCGAGGTCGCCGACGCCGCGGACGTGCCGCCCACCACGCACGCCGTCCCGCTCGAGAACGTGCAGCGGCCCGACGCCGTCCGCCCGTCGCTGCCGCGCGACGCCGTCCTGGCCGGCGCGCCCGCCGCCGAGGACGGCCGGTTCCGCGTCCCGCGGATCCTGTCCGAGGAGGACTGATGACCGACCTGGTCCGCCGCACCGCGGCGGAGCTGGCCGACGCCGTCGCGGCGAAGGAGGTCAGCGCCGTCGAGGTGGCGCAGGCCCACCTCGACCGCATCGCGGCCGTCGACGGCGCCGTGCACGCCTTCCTCCACGTCGACGCCGAGGGCGCGCTCGCGCAGGCCCGGCGCGTCGACGCGGGCGAGCTGTCCGGCCCGCTCGCCGGCGTCCCGCTCGCCCTCAAGGACGTCCTCGTGCAGGAGGGCGTGCCCACCACGGTCGGCTCGCGGATCCTCGAGGGCTGGCGGCCGCCGTACGACGCCACGGTGACCAGGCGCCTGAAGGACGCCGGCGTCGTCCTGCTCGGCAAGACGAACATGGACGAGTTCGCCATGGGCTCGTCCACCGAGCACTCGGCCTACGGCCCGACGCACAACCCGTGGGACCTCGACCGCATCCCGGGCGGCTCGGGCGGGGGCTCCGCTGCGGCGGTCGCCGCGTACGAGGCGCCGCTCGCGATCGGCACCGACACCGGCGGCTCGATCCGCCAGCCCGCCGCCGTCACGGGCACGGTCGGCGTCAAGCCGACCTACGGCGGGGTGTCCCGCTACGGGCTCGTGGCGTTCAGCAGCAGCCTCGACCAGGCCGGCCCGTGCGCGCGCACCGTGCTCGACGCCGCGCTGCTGCACGCCGTCATCGGCGGGCACGACCCGCTCGACTCCACCTCGGTGCCGCAGCCGGTGCCGCCGGTCGTCGAGGCCGCCCGGCAGGCCGACGTCGCGGGCATGCGGATCGGCGTCGTCCGGGAGCTGTCCGGCGAGGGCTACCAGGCCGGCGTCGAGGAGCGCTTCCGCGAGGCGGTCGCCCTGCTCGAGCACCTCGGCGCGGAGGTCGTCGAGGTCAGCTGCCCGCACTTCGGCTACGCGCTGCCGGCGTACTACCTCATCGCCCCGAGCGAGGCGTCGAGCAACCTCGCGCGCTTCGACGCCGTCCGCTACGGCCTGCGCGTCGGCGACGACGGCGACCGCAGCCTCGAGGAGGTCATGTCGCTGACCCGGGCGCAGGGCTTCGGCGCCGAGGTCAAGCGCCGCATCATGCTCGGCACGTACGCGCTGTCGAGCGGCTTCTACGACGCCTACTACGGCCAGGCGCAGAAGGTGCGCACGCTCATCACGCGCGACTTCGCCGCGGCCTTCGAGCAGGTCGACGTCCTCGTCAGCCCGACGACGCCCACCACCGCCTTCCGGCTGGGGGAGCGGCTCGAGGACCCGGTCGCGATGTACCTGTCCGACCTCGCCACCATCCCGAGCAACCTCTACGGCGGCCCGGCGATGTCGGTGCCGGCCGGCCTGGCCGAGGGCCTGCCCGTCGGCCTGCAGGTCATGGCGCCGACGCTCGCCGACGACCGGCTCTACCGCGTGGGCGCCGCCGTCGAGGGGGCGCTCGAGGACCGCTGGGGCGGCCCGCTGCTGGCCTCCGCCCCGACCCTGCCGTCGACCAGCACGGAGGCCTGACCCGTGGGACTGCTCTCGCCCGTCTCCGCCGAGCGCGT
>DATMKB010000107.1:0-11500 GCA_035553635.1 Mycobacteriales bacterium | reverse complement strand
TCCTCGGCGAGGTAGCGCTTGAGGTCCGCCCCACGGGGGTCGACGGCCACGGTCGTGTCCTCTCTGGTGCAGGATCGGCGCATGTCGTTCGCCGGCTTCCAGAACGAGGTCTACCTCAACGGCCTGTTCGGGACGATGCCCGCCCTCCCGTTCGGCTGGCGCGAGACCGAGGCCGCCGCCCACGAGGTCATGACGCCCGAGGCGGTCGGCTACGTCGCCGGCGGCGCGGGGGCCGAGGACACGATGCGCGCGAACCGCGAGGCGTTCGACCGCTGGCGCATCGTGCCGCGCATGCTCCGCGGCATCCCGGCCGAGCGCGACCACAGCACCACCGTGCTCGGCACCGCGATGCCGGCCCCCGTGATGCTCGCGCCGGTGGGCGTGCTGTCGATCGTCCACGAGGGCGCGGAGCCCGCCGTCGCCCGCGCCGCGGCGCGCCTCGGCGTGCCCATGATCGCCTCCACCGCCGCCTCGCACACGATGGAGGACATCGCGGCGGCGGGTGAGGACGCGGCGCCGGGCGCCCCCCGCTGGTACCAGCTCTACTGGCCGGCCGACCGCGACCTCGCGGCATCGTTCGTGCGGCGCGCGGAGGCCGCGGGCTACGAGGCGGTCGTCGTCACGCTCGACACCTGGCAGCTCGGCTGGCGGCCCCGCGACCTGTCGGCGGCCTACCTGCCCTTCCTGCAGTCGATCGGCATCGCGAACTACCTCGCCGACCCGGTCTTCCGCGAGGGGCTGGAGAAGACGCCCGAGGAGGACCCGGGCGCCGCGGTGCTCAAGTTCGTCGGCCTGTTCAACAACCCGGCGCTGACCTGGGACGACATCGCGTTCCTGCGCGACCACACGCGGCTTCCGCTCGTGCTCAAGGGCGTGCAGCACCCCGACGACGTCCGCCGCGCCAGTGACATCGGCGTCGACGGCGTGGTGTGCAGCAACCACGGCGGCCGGCAGGTCGACGGCGCCGTCGCGTCGCTGGACGCGCTGCCCGGCGTCGTCGAGGCGGCGGGCGACCTGCCGGTGCTGTTCGACAGCGGCGTCCGCTCCGGCGCCGACGCCGCGAAGGCGCTCGCGCTCGGCGCCGCGGCGGTGCTGCTGGGCCGGCCGTACGTGCACGGGCTGGCGGTCGGCGGTGAGGAGGGCGTGCACCACGTGCTGCGCTGCTTCCTCGCCGACCTCGACCTGCAGGCCGGGCTCGCCGGCCACCGCTCGGTGCACGAGCTCTCGCCGGAGTCGCTCGTCCGGACCTGAGGCAGGAATCCGCGCGCCGACGTCGAAACGGGCCGGTGTGACGCTCCTCACCCGTCCCGTCCTGGTCCGCACGGCGCTGTCCGCCGCCCTCGTCGCCGGCGCCGTGCCGGTGGTGGTGTCGGCGCAGGCCGCCCCCGTGGCGCTCGTCGCCGAGAACGTCGAGCACGTCAACGTGGTCCCCGGTGCCACCGGCGGCCACTCCGTGCTCGAGGGCGACCGGCTGTACGTCGGCGCCTACGGGCTCGGCATGCGCCTGTTCGACGTCTCCGACCCGGAGGCGCCGGAGGAGCTCGGGGCCTGGATCCCCGGGCCGCAGCCGGGCCAGCCGGACGCCGACATCGGCGTGCGCGCCGACGCCGTGCCCGACGCCACCGTCATGGTCGACGGCGAGGGCGTCGAGCGGCACATCGTCACGCAGAACGGCACCGGGCGCACCAACGGCACCCAGCAGACCGAGTTCCTCGACTGGACCGACCCGGCGAACCCGCGGCTGCTGTTCCGCTTCACCAACGGCCCCGACGGCGAGTCGCACAACGGCGACATCATCGACAGCCGCGGCTGGTGGGTCCCCTCCGGCCGCCAGGACTTCCGCATCTACGACCTCGCGCCGCTGCTCGAGCCCACCCCGCAGGCACCCACGCGCTTCGTCAGCGTCACGCCGCGCGAGCTGTGGAAGAACAGCCCGCACCGCGGCGACCGGCCCGAGGTCACCGGCCCGACGACGTCGATCCACGACATCGAGATCTACGCGGACCGGCGGGTGCTGCTGCCGCAGGCGGAGTGGGAGGACGCGGACGGCGACGGCACGAAGGACAAGACCTACGGGCTGCGCGACATCGCCCTGGTGGCCGAGGGGGGCGACTACGTCAGCGGCAACAACACCGGCAACCTGTACGTCCTCGACATCACCGACCCGACCGAGCCGGTCGCCCTGCTGCACCACAAGCGCAAGGCCGGCGACGGCCCGGTGCAGCGCTACGTGCACGAGGCGCAGTTCCTCGACGGCCAGGACGACATCATCATCACGACCGACGAGGACCTGCACGGCGGCTGCCTCGACACCGGCGGCATCGCGACGTTCCGCGTCTCCGAGGACCTCACGCAGATCACCGAGCTCGCCCAGTGGTTCGTCGAGCCGCCGTTCAGCGGCATCTGCTCGGTGCACGTCATGAGCACCAAGGACGACTACGCGTTCTTCGGGTCCTACGGCGCCGGCCTGCAGGTGGTCGACCTGTCCGACCCCGAGAAGCCGGTCACGGCGGGCCGCTACATCGCGCCCGGCATGAACTCCTGGGGCGCGCTCGTGCGGCCCGACGGCGACGGCTACCTCACCTACGTCGGCGACATGGGCGGCCGCGGGCTCGACGTCCTGCGCTTCACCCCGGGCGAGTAGCACCCGGGCCGACGGCCCCGGACCGCGCGTGCGGTCCGGGGCCGTCGGCGTGCGGGCCCCCGACCGGCGGAGTTCGACGAGCGTTCACCTCGTCCCCGCCCGGGCGTCGCACGGCGCTGGTGGTCTGCCGGTGCCCACGACACCAGGAGGACCCGCCCATGAGCGCCTACGGCGACGAGCTCGAGGACAGCAGCACCAACCCCAGCACCGCGACGACCTTCGAGGAGGTCGTGGGCCGGCGCCTGTCGCGGCGGTCGGTCCTCACCGGCTCGGCCGCGACGGCGGTGGCCTTCCTGACGCCGGGACTGCTCGGCACCGGGACGGCGCAGGCGGCGCCGCGCGGCGCCGCGGCGGGTCCGCGCAACGGGCCGCGCGCGCTGCTCGGCTACGAGGCCGTCCCGCTCGGCTACGGCGACGAGGTCGTCGTCCCGAGGGGCTACACGGCCACGCCGTTCCTGGCCTGGGGCACGCCGCTGTTCCCGGGCCTCGACGCGCGCTTCGACCCGGCGACCATGAGCGCCGACGAGCAGGCGCGGCGCGTCGGCATGCACCACGACGGCATGCACTTCTTCCCGCTCGACGGCCGCAGCGACCGCGGACTGCTGGTGGTCAACCACGAGTACACCGACGAGGTGCTGCTGCACACCGGCGACCCGCGCGGCACCCGCCCCGCGACGCTGACGGCCCAGCAGCGCGAGAAGTCGCAGAACGCGCACGGCGTCACCGTCGCCGAGGTGCAGCGCGGGGCGGACGGCGCCTGGTCGGTGGTCGTCCCGTCCCGCTACAACCGCCGGGTCACGGCGCGCACGCCGATGGTCCTGACCGGGCCCGCCGCGGGCAGCGAGCTGCTCAGGACCGCCGCCGACCCGACCGGCACGCGCGTGCGCGGCACGATCAACAACTGCTCCCACGGGTACACGCCGTGGGGCACGTACCTGGTGGCGGAGGAGAACTTCAACGGGTACTTCCGCACCCCGACGCGCACGAGCGGGACGCGCCGCGTCCCGGACTACCGCGGCTTCGCCCAGGCGGAGGCCCTGCAGCGCTACGGCGTCGGCGGCGACAGCTACCGCTGGGCCGCCACCGACGCGCGCTTCGACCTGGTGCCGGGCGCCGGCGGCCCCGAGGACGCCAACGAGGTCAACCGGTTCGGCTGGGTCGTGGAGCTCGACCCGAGCGACCCGCAGTCGGTGCCCGCCAAGCGGACGGCGCTGGGCCGCTTCAAGCACGAGGGCGCCTTCGTGCACGTCGCGCCGAGCGGGCGCGCCGTCGTCTACACGGGCGACGACCAGGCGGGCGACTACGCCTACAAGTTCGTCGGCAACCGCCCGTGGCGGGACTACGCCCCCGGGCGGAGCCCGCTCGACGACGGCCGGCTCTACGTCGCCCGCTTCGACGACGACGGCACCGGCCGCTGGCTCGAGCTCACCGTCGACGACCCGGTGCTCGCCGCGCGCTTCGGCAGCCAGGCCGCCGTCCTCGTCCACGCCCGCCTCGCGGCGGACGCGCTGGGGGCCACCCCGATGGACCGCCCCGAGTGGACGACCGTGGACCCGCGCACGGGCGCCGTCTACCTGACCCTCACCAACAACAGCGGCCGCACCTCCACCAACGGCCCGAACCCCCGCCCGTCGAACGTGTGGGGCCAGGTCGTGCGCTGGTACGAGGACGGCGGTGAGCACTCGGCCACCACGTTCCGCTGGGACCTGTTCCTCGTCGCCGGCCAGGGCCGCGAGTCCGGCGACGGAAGCACGGTGAAGGAGCAGGACGCCCTCGGCTCGCCGGACGGCCTGTGGGCCGACCCGGACGGCCGGATCTGGGTGCAGACCGACGGCACGCAGCCGTTCGGCGCCAACGACCAGATGCTCGCCGCCAACCCGGGCATCGTCGACGGCTACGGCGCCCCGGAGCTCAAGCGCTTCCTCACCGGCGTGCGCGGCTGCGAGGTCACCGGCGTCATCACCACGCCCAACCAGCGGACGATGTTCGTCAACCTGCAGCACCCGGGCGACGGCGAGCCGGACGTGCTCTGGCCCGCCGGCGACGGCTACGGGTTCCCGCGCTCGGCGACGGTCGTCGTCACCAAGGACGACGGCGGCGTCATCGGCAGCTGACAGGTCGCCCGCGGCGCGTTCTCGGGGAGCGCGCCGCGGGCAGGACCGGGCCATGACGCACCCGGAGAGCAACAGCGACGGCGAGGGCGGCCTGGCCGGCGGCGGCAGCGGCGACGGCGGGACGCTCGGCACGCCGACCCTCGACACGGTCGAGGAGCCGCCGGGCAGCGACGGCGACGGGATGGTCGTGTCCGGCGGCGGCGTCGCCGACACCGGCCGCGAGGACAGCGCGACCGGCGCCGGCGATCGCGGGCTGGGCTAGCCCTCAGTCCGTCGGCACGCCCGTCGGGTCCATCGGCCGCGCCGGGTTGCCGTCGGCGTCGAGCGGGCCGGGGATGCCCCGGAACCGGTAGACCATCGGCTCGCGGCCGGCCTGGAGCAGCCACGCCTGGCCGGTCTCCGGGCTGTCGAACGCCTGCAGGACCGCGCGGCCCGCGACGTCGACCGGGATGATCGGCACGCCGGACGACGTCAGCACGTCCTTGATGTCCGTGATGATCTTCGTCTCGGCGAACCCGGGGCAGAAGGCGTTGACCCGGATGCCCTGCGGCGCGAGCGCCGGCCCGAGCGCCCGCACCAGGCCGACGACGGCGTGCTTGTTCGCGCCGTAGACCGGGTCGAACGGCGTGCCGGTCAGGCCGGCCATCGACGCCGTGGCGACGATCGACCCGCCGCCCCGCCGGCGCAGGGCCGGCAGGACGGCGTGCACGCCGAAGACGACGCCGTCGAGGTTGACCCCCATGGCGCGCCGGTAGCGCAGCAGGTCGAAGTCCTCGTCGACGCCGCAGCCGGTGGAGATGCCGGCGTTGAGGAACGCCATGTCCAGGCCGCCGTAGACCTGTGCCGCCTCGCGGGTCGTGGCGACGACCTGGTCGTAGTCGGACACGTCGCAGCGCAGGAAGCTTGCGCCGAGCTCCTCGGCGACCGCGCGGCCGCCGACCTCGTCGACGTCGACGAGCACGACGTCGTCGCCCCGGCGCACGAGCTGCCGGGCGACCTCGGCGCCGAAGCCCGAGGCCGCCCCGGTGACGAGCGCGACGCTCACGCGGTGGCGCCCGCGGCGACGCCGGTGCCCTGCGCGGCCGTCACGCCGCCGACGGTGGTCTGGCCGCCGTCGGCGCCGCCCTCGCCGAGCTGCCCGCCGACCGCGCGGTCGATCAGCAGACGGGCGATGCGCTCGCGGTGCTGCGTGGCGTCGCCGTACGCGTACTCCAGGCGCTTGGCGCGCTTGAAGGAGAAGTGCGCGTGGTGCTCCCAGGTGAAGCCGATGCCGCCGTGGTACTGGATCATGTCGCTGACGGCCTGACGGGCGGTGTCGGCTGCCTTGGACTTGGCGATCGACACCGCGAGGGCGGCGTCCTCGAGCCCCGCCTCGACGGCGTGGGCCGCGTACAGCGCCGCGTGCTCGGCCATCGTGACGGCGACGTGCAGGTCGGCCAGGTGGTGCTTGATGGCCTGGAACGAGCCGACCGGGCGGCCGAACTGCACGCGGGTCTTGTCGTACTCGACCGTGTCGGTGAGCGCCCGGCGGGCGATGCCCACGAGGTCGTTCGCCACCAGCACCGCCGCGCGGTCGAGCAGCTCCTGCACGACGGCGTCCGAGGAGCTCTCGAGGCGCTCGCCGGCCGCGCCGTCGAGGTCGACGGTGGACGTGCGGGTGCTCCGGTCGAGCGCGGCGCACCGGGTGATCGTCACGCCGGCGCCCTTGGGCTCGACCAGGTGCAGGCCGTCCTGCGCCGCGACGACGAGGACGTCAGCCACCTCGGCGTACTCGACGATCTGGAGCTGCCCGGACAGCGTGCCGCCGTCCGAGGTCGCGGGGGCGTTCCCCGGCTCGGGGGACGAACCGGGCTTGAGCAGCGCCACGGCGCCCTTGGCCTCGCCCGCGGCCAGGCGGGGGAGCCAGGACGCCTTCTGGGCGTCGGAGCCGGCCAGCCGGACGGCCTCGGCGGCGAGCACGGTGCCGAGCCAGGGGCCGGGGACGGTGCCGGCGCCGAGCGCGCGGGAGATGACGGAGGCGGCGACCAGGCCGAGGCCCACGCCGTCGTGCTCCTCGGGGACGAGCACGGCCAGCCAGCCCTGCTCGGAGACGGCCGACCAGAGCTCGGCGGGGTCGCCGTCGCCCTCGGGGTCGTCGTAGACCGCGCGGACCTTCTCCAGGTCGAAGCGGTCGCGCAGGTAGGAGCGGACGGCGTCCTGCAGCGCCTTCTGGTCCTCGTCGAGGGCGAAGTGCATCGGTCTCTCCTTCTAGCGGGGGAGGCCGAGCACGCGCTCGGCGATGATCGTGCGCTGGACCTCGTTCGAGCCGCCCCAGATGGTGCAGCTGCGCGACCACAGCGCCATGGTCGTGAGCTCCTGCCGGGAGACGCCGGGCTTGCCGACGACCTGGAACTCCGGGCCGACGACGTCGCTGTAGACGTCGGACAGGTCGCGGAAGGTCTGCGCCCACATGAGCTTGGTCATGGACGCCTCGAAGCCGAGGTCCTTGCCCTGCGAGGTCGAGGTGAGGATGTGCCAGGAGTGGTACTTCAGGCACTCAAGCTCGACGAGGCTGCGGGCCATCGCCTGGCGCAGCACCGGGTCCTGCGCCGCCGGGCGGCCGTCGCGCTCGGTGCGCGCCGCCGCGGCGGCGACCTCGTCCCACATCTTGCGGAACTCGGTGTACTGGCCGATCGCGGACGAGCCGCGCTCGAACGACAGCAGCAGCATGGCGGTCTGCCAGCCGTTGCCCTCGCCGCCGAGCACCTCGTCGACCGGGCAGACGGCGTCGGTGAAGAAGACCTCGCCGAACTCGCTCGAGCCGGTCATCTGCTTGAGCGGCCGGGCCTCGACGCCGGGCTGGTGCATGTCGACGAGCAGCATGGAGATGCCGGCGTGGCGCTTGCCGCCCTCGGGGCTGCTCGTGCGGGCCAGCGTGAAGATCTTGTCGCCGTGCATGGCGTTGGTGGTCCAGATCTTCTGGCCGTTGAGCACGTACTGGTCGCCCTCGCGCTCGGCGCGCATCTGCAGGGCCGCGAGGTCGGAGCCGGCGCCGGGCTCGGAGAAGCCCTGGCACCAGATGACCTCGTTGTGCAGCAGCGGCTTGATGATCTCGCGCTTCTGCTCCTCGGTGCCGAGCAGCATCACCGTCGGCGCGAGGAAGGTCAGGCCCAGCGGGTTGACCGTCGTCGGCGCGTTGGCGCGGATCATCTCCTGGTCGTAGACGGCCTTCATGCCGGGCGTGCCGCCGCGGCCGCCGTACTCCGTCGGCCACTGGATGCCGGCGAACCCGGCGGCGGCCTTGCCCGCCTCCCAGTCGCGGCGGATCTGGAACTGCTCGTCGTCGGACTTGCCCTCCCAGAAGTCCGGGGAGCGCATCTCCTGCGGGAGGTTGGCGTCCAGCCAGGAGCGGAACTCCCGACGGAAGTCCTCCTCCTCCTTGGTGAAGCTGAGGTCCACGCGTGGGCCCTTCCGTCGAGTCGTGGGTCGAAACCGAACGCCGTTCTAGCAGGCGGGCGTGGCCGGCACCACACAGGGTGGGCGCGCCGCGCCGCGTGCGGGCCGACAGACTGCCGGGGTGACCGCCGACCGGCCCGCCCCCGAGGCCCTGCTCGAGCTCGCCACTGACCTCGCCCTGCGCGCCGGCGACCTCGCGCTGTCGATGCGCGAGGGCGTCGAGGTCTCGGCGACGAAGTCGTCCCCGACCGACGTCGTCACCGCGGCCGACGCCGCGGCCGAGCGGCTCGTCGTCGACGGGATCCGGGCCGCGCGCCCGGGCGACGGCGTCCTGGGCGAGGAGGGTGCCGACGACGCCGGCACCACCGGCGTGCGCTGGGTCGTCGACCCGGTCGACGGGACGGTCAACTTCCTCTACGGCCTGCCCCAGTGGGCGGTGTCGATCGGCGTCGAGGTCGACGGGGTGACGGTGGCGGGCGTCGTGCGCGACCCGGCCAAGGACGAGACCTGGCGGGCGGTGCGCGGGGCCGGGGCGGAGTGCATCTCTGCCGCGGAGGGCCGGCCGCTGCGCTGCTCCGACGCCGTCGAGCTGTCCCAGGCGCTGCTGGCCACCGGCTTCAGCTACGACGCCCGGCGCCGCGCCGTGCAGGCCCAGCACCTGGTCACCGTGCTGCCGCGCGTGCGCGACGTGCGCAGGATGGGCGCCGGCGCGCTCGACCTGTGCGCCGTCGCCGCCGGGCGCGTCGACGCGTACTACGAGCAGGCCATGAACCCGTGGGACTGGTCCGCCGGCGTCCTCGTCGCGCGCGAGGCCGGGGCCCGGGTCGGCGGGCTGCGCGGGCGTCCTGAGAGCAGCGACCTGCTCGTCGCCGCGGCGCCCGGCGTCTTCGACGCGCTGCACGACCTGCTGGTGTCCCTCGAAGCGGACACGGACCCGCTCGCGGCTCGCTAGCGTCGGTCGCACACGGACCTTGGGGGGAGCCGATGTCTGCTCTGGCACGCCTGGCCACCGCGCCGGCGGGGCGCCGCGGCAAGTGGGTCGCGCTCGCCGTCTGGCTGCTCGTCCTCGTCCTCGGCGGGCTGCTCGCCGGCCGGCTCGAGGAGGTGCAGACCAACGACGTCGAGTCGTTCCTGCCCGCCGAGGCGGAGTCGGTGCAGGCGCTCGAGCTGCAGCGCGCCGCGGGCAGCGACGCGCTGCCGGCCGTCGTCCTCTACGAGCGGCCCGGCGGCCTGACCCCGGACGACCTGGCCGCCGTCACCGCGGACCGCGAGGCGGCGCTCGCCGCCGTCGAGGTGGAGGGGCAGGCGCCGCCGCCGATCCCCTCGCCGGACGGCGAGGCCGTGCAGCTGGTCCTCCCGCTCGGCGCCGACGACGGCTTCGCGCTCGGCGAGGACGTGCAGGAGCTGCGCGCGCTCGTGCAGAGCAGTCCCGACGGCGGCACGCGCGACGACGGGCTGTCGGTCTGGGTCACCGGCCCGGGCGGCCTGCAGGGCGACTTCCTCGACGTCTTCGAGACCATCGACTCGACGCTGCTCCTGGCGACCGCCGCCATCGTCGTCGTCGTCCTGCTCGTCACCTACCGCAGCCCGGTGCTCTGGCTGCTGCCGCTGGTGTCGGTGGCGGCGGCGGAGATCAGCTCCCGCGGGCTCGTCGTGCTGCTCGCCGACGGCGCCGGGCTCGTGGTCAACGGGCAGAGCGCGGCGATCCTGTCGGTGCTCGTCTTCGGCGCCGGCACCGACTACGCGCTGCTGCTCGTCTCGCGCTACCGGGAGGAGCTGCGGATCCTCGAGGACCGGCACGAGGCGATGGCCGTCGCGCTGCGCCAGGCCGGTCCGGCGGTGCTGGCGAGCGGCGGCACCGTGGTCGCAGCCATGCTCTGCCTGCTCGTGGCCGACGACGCCGCCGTGCGCGGGCTCGGGCCGGTGGCTGCCGTCGGCATCACGATGGCGATGGCGTCGATGCTCACTTTCCTGCCGGCGCTGCTCGTGCTCGTCGGGCGGCCGGCGTTCTGGCCGTTCGTGCCCCGGCACGGCGCGCTGCACGACGAGACGGCGACGGCGTGGGGCCGGCTGGGCACCCGCGTCGGGCGGCGTCCGCGGTTCGTGTGGGTGACCACGACCGCGGTGCTCGCCGCGCTGTGGCTGGGCCTGTCGACGCTCGACGCGGGCGGCCTGTCGAACGAGCAGCAGTTCCGCGGCACGGCCGAGTCGATCGCGGGGGAGGAGGCGCTCGCGCGCCACTACCCGGTAGGCACCTCCACGCCGCTCAACGTGCTGTCCACCACCGGCGACGCCGAGGCGCTCGCCGCGGTGCTCGAGGACGACCCGGGCGTCGCGTCGGTGGTCCCGGTCGGCCCGGTGGGGGAGGCGGTGCAGGTCGACGCGGTGCTCGCCGACCCGGCCGACAGCGACGCTGCCTACGCCACGGTCGAGCGGCTCCGCACCACGTTCGACGACGCCGACCCCGCGGCGCTCGTGGGCGGCACGACGGCGCTCAACCTCGACGTGCAGGACATCGCCCAGCGCGACCGGGCGGTGATCATCCCGCTCGTCCTGGTGGTCGTGCTGCTCATCATCGTCGTGCTGCTGCGCTCGCTCGCCGCGCCGGTGCTGCTCCTGCTGACGACCGTGCTGTCGTTCGGCGCGGCGCTGGGGCTGTCGGCGCTGCTCTTCCAGCACGTGCTGGGCATCGACAGCGCGGACTCGTCGTTCCCGCTGTTCGCCTTCATCTTCCTCGTGGCGCTCGGCGTCGACTACAACATCTTCCTCATGACGCGGGCGCGCGAGGAGACCGCGCGGCTGGGCACCCGGCCCGGCATGGTCCGCGCGCTGGCCGTGACCGGCGGTGTCATCACCAGCGCCGGGGTGGTGCTCGCCGCCACCTTCTCGGTGCTCGGCGTGCTGCCCCTGACGTTCCTCACCCAGCTCGGCCTGGCGGTGGCGCTCGGCGTGCTGCTCGACGCGCTGGTGGTGCGGTCGATCCTCGTGCCGGCTCTCGTGCTGGACATCGGGCCGCGCACCTGGTGGCCCAGCCGGCTCGCGCGCGAGGGGAGCGGCTCACTGCCTGCGGCCCGGCCGCACGAGATGGCGTAGCGCGTCGCGCAGCCCTCGAGCCGGCCGGTTCGAGACCGGCCCTCAGGCGAGCACGGACCGGTAGACCTCGAGCGTCCGCCGGGCGACGGCGTCCCAGCCGAACTCGGCCACCGCGCGCTCGCGCCCGGCGCGGCCCATCCGCCCGGCGCGGGAGGGGTCGCCGAGCAGCGCGGCCAGCGCGGCAGCGAGGTCGCGCTCGTACCGCCGCGGGTCG